>JAUXBV010000186.1 GCA_030619215.1 Fibrobacterota bacterium
CAGTTTACGGGCAGCCTTTTCTTTGTTTCCCCCTGTATTTTTAAGGGCTTTTGCAATCAATTCTTTTTGAAACTCCTTTGTAGCCTCTTCAAAATTGAACGATTGTTTCGTTTCTGCCGACGTATCATCTATCATTCCAAGAGGCGATTGTGATGACAGCACTATTTTATGCACAAGAGTTGCGAGTTCCCGTACATTTCCCGGCCAACTGTAAGATCGAATGAACTCTATTGCACTAGGATGAAAATCAACGATCTTTCTATTTGGATACTCAGCCTTATATTTCTCAAGAAAGTAGTAGGCAAGGTGAATACAGTCTTCACCCCTGTTACGTAATGGGGGCAGCCTGTATCGAAACTGGTTAATCCTGAAATAGAGATCCTTTCTGAAAGTTCTGTTTTCAACCATTTCTTCAAGATTCTTATTGGTAGCACAAATTACACGTACATCAACATCCTCTTCATAAGCTGACCCGACAGGCCGTATCTTTCCGGTTTCCAGCGCGCGGAGAAATTTTGCCTGTAAAGAGATGTCCATATCCCCTATTTCATCCAGAAAGAGTGTGCCTCCATTAGCAGCCGTGAACAATCCCTGGCGATCGCTTACCGCACCGGTGAAGCTTCCCCGGACATGACCGAAAAGTTCGGATTCCTGTAAGTCTTTTTGCATGGAGCTGCAGTTTATTACTATCATCTGTTTACCGGTGCGGCTGCTTTTTTTATGTATCAATTTAGCTATGAGGTCTTTTCCAGTGCCGGTTTCCCCTTCCAGGAGTATACCGATATCTGAATCCGCTATAGAATCAATACTCTCAATGATATCCTGCATTACTTTAGACTCTGCAATAATCCCCTCATGATGAGTTTTGAATTCTGTCAATTTTCTTATTGCATCCCTCTGCTGAGAAATATACTCAACATGGTTGATCAATGTTCCGGCAATAACTGCGTAGGTATTGAGGATTTTAAGATCACTCTCTTTATAGGACTGCGATCTTTTCTTTGCCCCCAGGTAGATGACGCCAATCACTTTATCCGCTACTTTTATCGGGCTGCAGAGAACCGAGGTTAATTGGAGATCAGCAATACTTCGTGAAGCGGCCAACTCAGGGTTGTCAAGTGCATTCCGGATGAATATTCCCTTCCCCTGTTTTAACGCCTGCTGGACGATAGTGTCACTGAAATGATCTTCAGAGCTGTAAACATTTGAGCTGGCAAAAAGCTGCGGCTTTCCTTCACTGTTCAACTTTAAAATGAATGCATCATTTCCGCCAATTGTCTCAAGGAGAATATCGATAATTGTATTGAGAAGCTTCTTGAGGTCTCTCTCTTTACCTATTATTTCCGCGAAATGGGTAAACTTTTCTAAAATATTTTCGGTTTTACTTCCGGTCCGGATGCTCAATTTTGTTGTACCGTCAGTACGGTCTATTATGAATATATCCGTGTCAATCTCTATTCTATCACCCGGTAAAAGGGCTGAAGACTTGCACTTCTTTCCATTTACCTTTATAAAACCGGATTGCAATGCTGCAATATGTAATTCCTCTCCTACATACGTTAACTCGGCTGCAATTTCGGGAGACCTGGTATTGCTGAGTACAATATCATTTTCACCAAGCCTGCCGATGTGAAAGGTTTTACCCGTTAATGGGATCTCCCTAGTCTCATTATTCAAAACATGTTTTAGTAATAACATATTGATATCTTCTTATAACAGGATGTAATAGTCAAATATTATCCTAAGTATAGGATAATATTATCTCTCTTAAATATAAAGAAAAGCAGCAAAATATTCCTATTTTGATTGTCTTTAATAGGCAACATGCTTTTATTTAAAAAGATACCGTAACTTGAATTTTATTAAGGCAGTAAAGTAAACTGACATTTTTGGATGCTGTCTTTGCTTGTTTTGAGCGTTGTTTATAAGCAATTATATAAAAAAGTGTGCTCGATAGCGCGCATACACCTGAAGCCGTTGCTGTCAAAACAGTACGGGTGTTATACTTTTCTACCTCATCTTTATACCGGTTATACTCCTGTAAATCACCTCTCTGAGCCGCATCACGAAATTTGTCATACTCCTCCTCACCTGCATAATATTCGTACACGGAAATACCTGCAAAGCCAACAGTCATTGCAGTTGCAGTTATAGCTGAAACTAAAAATCCCCTTTTCCTTCCTGCTCTTACTTTATTATCAAGGCTGTCTATCAGTGATTGTTTCTTTATTTTCTCCTCTTCTGTTTTTTGCAGGAACAAATTGCGCTCTTTCTTCTCCTTCTCCCTCTGTTTAAATTCTTCAACAGTTGACAGGAACAGGTTCATTATCTCCGAAGATACATAGTTTTTATCAATGGAGACCGAAGGATTTATCCGCAGGGAAGAGAGAAACTCGCTCCGGGCTTTACCAGCGTCACCCATTGCATAATAGGCAACACCCAGGTAAAGACGAAGCTCTGAGATTACAACAGTATCAAGAGATGCAGCACTGTCTGACAGGTACAACGGGACCAACTCGATTATCCGGTCATATTCACCCCACTCAAACCACAGCCCGGCCCGCTTTGCGACCTCTGTTTCTTCACTATACACAACAACATTTACAACAAAAAGGGAAAATGCAATTATCCGTATAATGTAAATATTAAAGCTCATCTTCATATTTCGAATTGCGGAAAAGAAAATTCAGTATAAATACTAATTGTTAATATACTTTTTAGCTAATGAAGAAAAAACTTTGTTACAAAAGGAAGAAATAAAATGTAATTATTCTATTGCACTATTCTTTCGTTTTACTAAAGGGCGTCATTTTAATCTTCTTCTGAAGCGTGTCATTTGACATAATAGATAAGTTAAGATTTTCCGTATGAAAGCCCGGTTTTTTTAAAATCAAATTATGCCCGCCTGCTTTCAACTGTATAATTCCCGTTTTAGGCGTTTCACCGATGAATATCTTATCTATATATACTTTAGCCCAGGGCGGGTTTGTCCGTAAATTGAGATATCCATACCGGGGAGCAGTTAATGGTATCAAACTATCCTCTGTTTTCTTTGTTTGTGCTGATACTTTGTTTACATATTTTACCTGCTTTTTGCCTTTTACCCCAGGCTGATTAATAACAACCGTTTTTATTGCTGAGTCCTGTTTTGCAATATCTGTACGTGGAATTTGTTTATCTTCAGTTGCTTCCCTATCCTTTTCAATGGGTATTGTATATGATAATTCCTTAGTCTCCGAATCCTTACTGGGAATATTCTTGTTTATAATAAGAAACCCAAATAGTACTACTGCAGTTACTAATAAAAAAATGAGCGCATTTTTTATTTTCCCCCGGTTTTTTATCCTGTTAAGAAGCTTGTAATCCTCTTTTAAGAGTTTTCCAAACGGCCGCATCTGGTTTAAATTCTTAAGTGCATAAACAAACTTCCTGTTTTTATAATTGATGAGAGCATTTTTTTGATAGGTTTCGAATAATTCCTCTCTTTCCTGTAAACGGTAATTATCAGTATCATTGATAAATTCACTGTATCTCCCCCTGTCCGGTTTAATATTATCCCTATGGCATAAATCCCCGATCATAGAAAGGCACTTGTTTACATCCGGCCTCTTCTCATGATCTTTCTGAAGGCATGAAAGAATAAAATCAGACAACAACAGAATCAACTCTATGTTATGCCTGAATGGAGGAACCGGTTCTTCATTGACAACCTTGTGAATAATTCCGGTGGGATTATCCGCGTCAAACGGCAATTTATTGGTGGCACATACATAACATAAGCCGCCAAAAGAAAATATGTCGCTCTTTTCCGTGATCTTTTTTCCAATGACCTGTTCGGGTGAAACATAACTCGGCGACCCGACAAATGAGCCTGTCAGGGTAATTGACTCCTGGTTAACCAGGTAGGCAATGCCAAAATCCATTATATGGACACCGCCGTTTTTGTCAATCATGATATTCTCCGGTTTTATATCCCTGTGGTAAACTCCCTGGTCGTGCGCAGCTTTCAAACCGGAAAGAACCTGGGTAATGATATCTAAAAGGATTAGATTCGGTAGTGTGCCGAATTTTTCAATGAGCTCCAATGCACTAAATCCATCAATGTATTCCATTACAATGTAATGCCCGTTTTTACTTTCACCATAATCGAATACAGTAATGATATTCTCATGCGACAGTGACGCGATAATTTTTGCTTCGTTGTTAAATCGTTTTATCGCTTCAGGCCGCTCAAGTAAATGCGGGTGCACCCTTTTAATAGCGACTTCACGGTGAAGAGAAGTATCCTCGGCAAGGTATATGGTTGCCATGCCGCCGGAGCTTATTTTCTTCTTAATTGTATATCGGGATGATAAGTCGTCCATAGTAATTTTATTATACTTTATTGCAATTTGTTCATATTTAAAATAGGTTATTAATTTAAGTATATATATATTTTAGCACTTTTTACATAATAACCTAAATATTAATTCATAATGAAAAAACATTCCCACTTATCCATAATATTATATGCGATCCTGGCCTGCTTTATCTGGTCAACAGCATTCATAGGAATCAAAATCGGTTTTCAATATACAAAGCCGCTCTCATTTGCAGGAATACGTTTTATACTTTCCGGTATTATCCTCATTCCCTTCTGCGGCAGGTTTTCATCATTTATTAAAACAATAATCTTATATAGCAAGACAATTTTTCTTGTAGGATTTTTCCAGTCTTTCCTTGTCTACGGATTGTTCTATACTGCCATGACAATAGTCCCGGCTGCAATAGCAGCCATCATTATAGGCGCCTCACCCCTGGTTTTTGCAGTTGCTTCGCACATTGCTTTTAAGGATGACAAACTAACAATTAATAAATGCCTGTGCATTATTACCGGAATTACAGGAATAGTAATTATTACGGCAAGCAGGCGAATGCTCCACCTGTCCGGTAATTTTGAAGTAATAGGAATTGTTCTTATTATTTTCAGCACTATCTCCTCCTCGATTGGAAGTATTATCGTTGTTAAAGACAAGCATAACATCAACCTCTTTATTCTAAACTCGGCACAATTCATATTCGGCGGAACCCTGCTTCTGCTTCTCTCATTCTTTATCGAAGGCGCTCCTGATTTTGTGCAGCCTTTCCCCTACTACGCGTCGTTATTCTGGCTTTCAGCGGTTTCAGCTTCGGCATTCTCAATCTGGTTTTATTTACTGAAGCTACCGGGAGTTAAAGTATCGGAATTGAACCTATGGAAATTCGTTATTCCCGTTTCCGGCGCAGCCCTGAGCTGGCTGATCCTCCCCGATGAATCACCGACACTATCAGCAGTTGCCGGAATGCTTCTTATCGCGGTTTCAATTATCTTTTATAATTTGTCAATGCTCAAAGCGAGAAGAAAAGCAAACAATAGTTTTTAAGAAAATGAATAATTAGCAATGTTCATAAGCCTATGCATTTTTTTTCTGTGTGAAAATGTTTTAGATTTGTTTATATTAATGATATAGTTATATTGTCAACATTTCAAATCAACCAGGGATCATCACAATGTTCACAATCTCCTCTCCTTTCAGAACTTTTCATTTTGTATTGCTCCTCTTACATTTTACATTGATTTCTTTTGTCTCAGCAGATGCGCCGGATACGTTGTGGACAAGAACGTATGGCGGAGACGACGGAGAAGAAGGCTGCTCAGTTCAGCAGACTGCTGATGGGGGATTTATTATTGCAGGGACGACACATTCTTTTGGTGCAGGCAGTGATGATGTATACCTAATACAGACAGATTCAAATGGCGATACCTTATGGACAAAAACTTATGGTGGATATCATAAAGATTGGGGTAATTCTGTTAAACAAACAAATGACAGTGGATTTATTATTACTGGCATGACACAAAATATTGATAGCGTATATGGCGATGTTTTTTTAATACGTACAGATTCTAATGGTGACACGTTATGGACAAAAACGTATGGCGGAGAAAATAGTGACCATGGCTATTCAGTTCTGTAGACAAGTGATGGTGGATTTATTATTGTTGGAGATACATGGCCTCTTGGAGCAGATGCATATAATGTCTATTTAGTTCGTATAAATTCAAGTGGCGATACTTTATGGACAAGAAATTATGGAGGAAATAATGATGATTTTGGCTATTCAGTTCAGCAGACAACAGATAGTGGATTTATAATAGTTGGAAGTACAAGTTCATTCGGTGCTGGTGGAAGAGATGTTTATCTGATAAAAATTAATTCTAAAGGAGATTCGTTGTGGACAAAAACTTATGGTGATACAGAAAATGACCAAGGCTATTCAGTCATGCAGACGATTGATGGTGGATTTATAATCACAGGTAGTACAAGCTCTTTTAGCACATGGATAACAAATGTCTATCTAATAAAAACCAATTCGAATGGTGATACATTATGGACAAAAATATATAGGAGCAATTATATGGGTGAAGGCTGTTCCGTCCAGCAATTGAGTGATGGTGGATTTATCATTGCGGGAGTTTCAGTGTCTGGTTCAGCAGGTGTCTATATAATCCGAACTAATTCAGAAGGAGACACTATATGGACAAATACATATGGTGGAGCAGATGCCGAAGCCTTTTCAATTCAGCAAACAAGTGATGGTGGATTCATAATAGTGGGAAGTATAGAATCTATTGGCACTGGATGGGATGTTTACCTCGTGCGATTGGATAAAGAAATAACAGGAATACATGAAGAAATACCTCCCAATTTCATTAAGCCAAATGATTTTATTATTTCTTATAATAACATGAACAACCTCATAACCATTCGATATAATATCCCTTGCTTCAGTTCTGTTAAGCTTGAAGCTTATGATATTAATGGAAAATCAGTTAAAGTGATAACAG
>JAUXBV010000111.1 GCA_030619215.1 Fibrobacterota bacterium
CAAAACTTTTATAGAAGCACTTATACCGCAACACATTTAAGGCATTTATTATGAAAAGCGGTATAACTTAAAATACAAAAAGGTAAGATAATCATTGCATATATAGAGGAGTTCGAGAATAATAAATACTTTATTATTGGGAAGGTGCAAGTGTTTTCTAAGCTCATGATACCTTCTCATATCCGCACCCTAAGGCGGGATTGATATAACATACAATATTATCAATTCATTTTCCACGTTATTTATTAGCTATTTAAACCTTCTTTTAATATGTGAGACTGATTGAGAAAAAATGTATTATATTAAAAAACGGGCTCATCATATCAAACCGTATTAAAAAAAAGGCTTACTTTTCATTTTTCTTACCCGCAAATGGCTATACAACAGAAAAAAGAGACGCTTATGGACAGCACTAATTTAGACGGGTGCAGCATATTCAGTTATCCCCACGCATTTGTTGACAGGAGAAATGAACCCATCCTGATTATGCCTCTTGATGAAAAGAAACATGGACAGTTGCATTCAATGTATAGTGATTGTGTGCCGAGAAACACCTTCAACGGCCTTCCTCCGATTAAAGATGAGGCTTGTAAGAAATGGGTGGACGACATGATCGGCAATGCCACAAACCTGATTGCCGTATCGTTTGAAAGGGGGATTGTAGGACACACCGCCCTTTTCCCCATGCAGAATAAAATGGTTGAAATGATAATTGTGGTAACACCTCAATTTCAATACCGGGGCATCGGCACACAGCTCACGCAATGCTCCATTCAACTGGCCTATGAAGCAGGCTATGGTAAGGTCTGGCTATCGGTAGAGATGAGTAATTATGTTGCGCGGCATATCTATCTGAAATGCGGATTCGAGTATTTAAATTACGGCCTTGAAGATGAGCTGGATATGACTTTTGATTTGCAGCGCTATCGCGAAGTTGCCAATATTACGGTCAATGATATAATGAGAGGGGAAATATTTTCAATTCATAAGAATGGCAGCTGCAAGGAAGCCATCGGCCTGTTGCTGAAAAATCCGATCGAGGCCCTACCGGTGATAGACAATGAGGAAAAGATAGTTGGTATTATTTCTGAAACTGACCTGATAAAGGAAGTTAATCTGGATAAGAAAGTTAATACTATCATGACCAGGGAAGTCCTTACCATTCGAAATACCTATACCCTTGATAAAGTTATCAGATTATGCCAGTCCAGAAAGATCCGCTGTTTTCCGGTTGTTGACAAGGAGAACAAGCTGATCGGCGTTATCGGCAGGAAAGATATTTTGTCTTATTATGACAGGGAGTTATAACCTGTCAGGATCGCAAAGTAGCCTTCAGACGCAGAGGATTTTTAAGAAGATCAAGCGCTGAAATTATATCCCGGCAAACAACATCCGCAGCAAGTATCGTTTCCCCGGCAGCGCCTTCCTCCTGCATCAGTGCAATTCCTAAAGCAGCTTTTTTGAGCATGAGTTGGTCATTTCGGCCATTACCAATACAAACAACAGTATTTGGATCAAGCCGCATAATATAATCAAATTTTCCTTTGCTCTGGTCTTTTTCAGGAACAATGGTGAGAGTGCAGGGGATATCTTTAACCTCTGATTCAACTTTGCCAAATGTGTCAGCAGTCAAAACGTGAATTTGGAGTTTCCCTGATAAATTTACTAATGCTTCTCTCACGCCGGTAATAAGCTGCCCGTCAATAGCCATTGTGCCGTTGTAGTCAAGAACTATATGTTCAAGCAGTAATTTTTTATAGCCGGGTATTTGTATTTCTATCATTGTTTATTTCTGGTTTAATGAAAATCAGCTAATTAGAGTCTGTCCGAAAACTAGGTAAAACTGTCATTTCGACCATAGGGAGAAATCTTCCTTTTCTAAGAATCAACAACTTACAGATTTCTACCACAGGCACCTTGTCCCTTCGGTCGAAATGACAAAATGATGTGTTTCCGGCCAGACACTAATTACGTTTTACTCACCTTTGCAGCACAAACTTTATACTCAGGTATTTTAGCAACCGGATCCAATGCCGGATTGGTCAGCCTGTTTGCCGGCGATTCCGCGTAATGAAAAGGAATGTAGATCGTTCCCCTGCCGATATTTTCAGTAACACAGGCAGGCGCTTCTATTGCTCCTCTGCGCGTTTCTATCTTTACCTTTTTGTTGTTTTTAATTTTCAGTTTCGCAGCGTCTTCCTTTGATATCATTACCATCGGCCCAGCCAGTTTATTAAGACCTTCGGTCTTTCTGCTCATGGTTCCCGTATGAAACTGCTCCAGTATTCGGCCTGTGGTTAAAATAAAAGGGTATTTTTTATCAGGCGTTTCAGCCGGTTCTTTGAACTCAATAGCCTTCATCAGGCCGAGGCCCCGTTTAAATCCCTGTGTATGCAATACCGGCGTTCCCGGATGTTTACTATCCGGGCAGGGCCATTGCAGCCCGTCAACTGTTTTCAACCGCGCCCATGAAATCCCGCCGTATGAAGGAGCAAGGGCAGCGATCTCTTTACATATATCTTCTGCAGAGGTGAAGTTCCACGAGGCGCCCATTGCCTTTGCAATTCCCTGAATGATTTCCCAGTCCTCCTTTGCCTGGCCCGGCGCACTGACCGCTTTTTCCAGGCGCTGAACGCGGCGTTCCGTGTTGGTTAACGTGCCGCTTTTTTCTGCAAAGCAGGCGGAAGGAAGCACTACATCAGCGAACTGTGCTGTCTCGGTGAGGAAGATATCCTGCACCACCATGAAATCGATCCGCCTGAAAGCTTCTTCAACATGATGCTGGTCAGGATCGCTGAGGAACGGGTTCTCACCCATTACGTAAAGAGCTTTCAGGGAGCCGTTATACGCCCCATCGATCATTTCCGTAACAGTCAACCCCACTCTATCTGGCAGTTTTGCATTCCAGCCTTTTTCAAATTTATCCTGCGCGGATTTGTCAATTACTTTCTGGTAAGCAGGGTACACGTTGGGCAGGCAGCCCATATCACAGGCGCCCTGTACATTTGACTGGCCGCGCAGCGGATTTACACCGCCACCGACCTTACCGATATTTCCGCAGAGCATCTGAAGATTGGCTGTTGACCAGACATTGTCAGTGCCGGTGGTATGCTGGGTAATGCCCATAGCATAGAATACCGCTGCTGTTTCAGCTTTACCAAAGAGTTCAGCGATTTTCTTCAGGGTCTCTGTAGGGATACCTGAGATTTTCTCTACATATTTAGGGGTGTATTTTATTACTTCGTCTTTAAGTTCATTAAAACCTTCACACCGTGAGGCAATATATTCTTTATCTTCCCAGCCGTTTTTTAAGATAAGGTGCATGATTCCATTTATAACGGCAACGTCAGTTCCACAACGTTGCTGTGCATAAATATATGCATGATCAGCCAGTTTTATTTTCTTTGGGTCAATGACAATAAGCTTTGTGCTGCCGGAACGAACAGCCTGTTTAATGCGCGCAGCAATAACCGGGTGCGTAGCAGTTGTGTCCGAGCCTATCACAAGAATGACATCCGCTTTTTTTATACCGGCAATGTCATTGGTCATTGCTCCGCTTCCCAGTGAGGAAGCCAGACCGGCCACCGTAGAGGAGTGGCAGAGACGGGCACAGTGGTCTACATTGTTTGTGCCTATCTCCTTTCGCATGAATTTCTGGAATGCATAGTTTTCCTCATTTGTGCATTTAGCTGAGGATAAGCCCGCAATGCTGTCACTCCCATGTTCTTTCTTTATGGCATTGAGCTTTTCAGCGATAAGCGAGAACGCCTTGTTCCAGCTTGCAGGTTTGAGATTTCCCTTTGTATCTTTAATGAGGGGTGTTGTCAGCCGTTCATCGCTTCCAATGAAGTCAAACCCGAAGCGGCCTTTAATGCAGAGCATCCCGTCATTTGCAGCAGCGCCCTCAACGCCGCTTATCCTTACAATTTTGTTCCTCTTTTTATCTACATGTAATGCAATTTTGCAGCCGACTCCGCAGTAGGGGCATACGGTCTCTACTTTTTCTATATTTTTATTAACCGGTTTATTGTGTATCTGTTTTTCTATCAGTGCGCCTGTGGGGCAGATCTGAATGCACTCGCCGCATGCCACGCAACTGGATTTATTCCACGGCATATCAGCGTCCGCAACTACCCTTGAGTCAATTCCCCGGTAACCCATATCCAGCACTTCATTTACCACATTGTAATTGCATGCCCTGATACATCTGAAACAGCGGATGCATTTGCTCTCGTCATAAAGAAGCATTGGGTGTGAATCATCGAGGGAGTGTTCCCGTTCCAGTTTCGGATAGGGAGCTTTTTTTAGGCCGCAGTGATGTGCAACCCTTGCCAGGTCGTTTGCTTCCGGATCTGAAAGATCGAAGTTGCCGTCCGCAAGGAGCAGGCCGACCACAACCTTTCGCGCAGCTTTGACATTCACGCTTTCGGTATGAACAACCATTCCCTCCTTCACTTCAAGCATACAGGCAAGCTGCAAGCCGCGCATACCTTTCACTTCAACAACACAGACGCGGCAGTTACCGGACTTGCCCACGCGGGGATGATAGCAGAGTGTGGGAATATAAATACCAACACGCTCTGCAGCCTGCAGAATTGTATCTCCATCATTTGCTTTTACTTTTTTTCTATTTATTGTAATTTTCGGCATAATTAAAAATCTCAGTTACTGGTTATATGTTAATTGACGATTACAGGTTTTCACACGTTTACCGATCATCGGCCACCGCTCACCGATCACTGCCCACCAATCTATTCCTCCAGATCGCAGTTGAGACAACGTTTCGTTTCTTTAATAGCAGCACTCTGGCTTAAACACAATTCCACTTCGCGTTTCGGGGATCGTTTCTTTACTGCAATTGAAGGAATCCGGACCCGCGCTGCAGTACCTTCAGGTTCTATAACTTTTAAGTTCGTTTTATCTTCTGCAGGTGCAAATACCTGCTCAATATTTCCATCGCCGCCGAAATGCCTGTCAATTTGTGAAGCCAGTTTTCTTCCCTCTGCAATGGATTCAATGACCGATGACGGGCCAAGCACCACATCACCACCGGCAAAAATACCTTTTGATTTTGTCATATTTGTTTTTTCATTAACATCAATCGTGCCCCATTTGCTGACGTTTCGCGGAGCGGTTTTCGGGAATGTCGGGCGCTGCCCAATGGCTGGGATAACCGTGTCTGTATCAATGAAGAAGGTACTGCCCTCAATGGGTACCGGTTTCGGCCTGCCGCTGGTATCAACCGGGCCGAGCTTCATGTTCTGAAAGGTCATTCTCAATCGTGAATCATGTTTCTCAATACTGACCGGGGCAGCAAGTATTCTGATCTGGATTTTTTCCTTCCGCGCCTCCTCTATCTCATCCTCTGTTGCAGGCATCTGCTCTTCGGAGCGGCGGTATACAATTGAAACCTGCTTTGCGCCTTGGCGGAGTGCAGCTCTCGCTGCGTCAATCGCGGCATTACCACCACCTATAACGATAACCTGACTGCCGATTTTTGCTTTTTTATTACTGTTTGCTTTTCGGAGAAAATCAACACAATCAATAACCCCGTCCACATCTTCACCCGGTATTCGCAGGTTGATTCCCTTATGTGCACCGGTTGCAATCACTACAGCATCATATTTTTTAGCAAGCTCTTCAACTGACTTGACAGGCGCGTTAAGTTTTATGGTTAATCCCAATGAGTCAATTTCTTTTTGAAGAACTTTTGCCGGCAAACGATAATCCGGGATACCGGTCCACATCATACCGCCGGCACGTGAGAGCGCTTCAAACACGGTAACCCTATGACCGAGAAGCTGCAGGTAATATCCCGCTGATAAACCGCAGGGGCCTGAACCGATAATTGCGATACGCTTTCCTCTCTTTTTCGCAGCCGGTATCTTTCGCGCCGGGCCGCCCAGATCTGTTGCTACACGTTTGAGCGCACGGATCGCAATGGGATCGTCAATCTGCCCCCTGCGGCATTTTGTCTCACAGGGGTGAAAGCAGACTCGGCCGCAGACAAAGGGAAATGGAATCTTTTCACGGACAACGTTATATGCATCCTTATATCGTTTCTTACCTATGTATCGAATGTAACGCGGCACATCAACATTCGCCGGACAGGTGTGTTTACACGGCGCCTCGACAATTTTTTTACAGACAACTGCACGGCATTTATGTTGCTCAATATGCTCCTCATATTCATGCCGGAAATATTGTAATGTTGTAAGCACCGGATTCGGTGCGGTCTGCCCAAGCCCGCATAATGCAGTTGCCTTGATTCCATTGCCGATTTCGATAAGAAGGTCGATATCTTCCGGTTTTCCCTCACCTGCTGTTATCCTCTCAAGTATACTCAGCATTTCAGCAGTGCCTATCCGGCAGGGTGTGCACTTGCCACATGACTCAGCTCTGGTAAATTCAACGAAATACCTGGCGATATCGACCATGCAGGAGTCTTCATCAAGGACAACCATTCCGCCTGAACCCATGATTGATCCAACTTTTGCGAGCGCTTCATAATCCACGGGCATGTCAAGGAGCTCCGCCGGGATACATCCACCGGAAGGGCCTCCTGTCTGGACGGCTTTAATTTTTTTATTGTCAAGAATGCCGCCACCGATATCAAATACTATTTCACGCAGGGAGATTCCCATGGGAACCTCAACCAGGCCGGAATTTTTTACCTTACCGACAAGACTGAAGACCTTGGTTCCCTTGCTCTCTTTCGTCCCGATACTTGCATACCAGGTTGAACCCTTATTGATAATACTGGAGATATTCGCCCATGTTTCCACATTATTGATATTTGTCGGTTTACCAAAGAGTCCTTTATTGGCTGGGAAGGGCGGCCGCGGACGGGGCATACCACGATTTCCTTCTATAGAAGTCATGAGAGCCGTTTCTTCTCCGCAGACGAATGCTCCCGCACCCTCTTTTACTTTTATATGAAAAGAGAAGCCGGTACCCATGATATTGTCACCGAGCAGGCCGTATTGTTTCGCCTGCTGTATTGCGATTCTGACATTATTAACTGCAAGAGGATATTCTGCCCGTATGTAAATATACCCTTCAACAGGGCATATACCTTTTGACATTGCGTAGGCCCCGATAGCCATACCTTCCAAAACAGAGTGCGGATCACCCTCCATGATCGAGCGGTCCATGAATGCACCCGGATCACCTTCATCTGCATTGCAGATAATGTATCGAAATGACAGTTCCTTTGCATTGCGGCAGAATTCCCATTTCAAACCGGTAGGAAATCCCCCGCCTCCGCGACCGCGTAATCCGGATTTTTTTATTGTTGTAATGACATCTGCAGGCGCTGTTTCCAATACCTTCCCAAGCGCAGAATACCCATCTACCGAAATGTAATCCTCAATACTGTTCGGGTCTATTTTACCATTATTTCTCAATGCAATACGCATCTGCCGGGAGTAGAAAGGGATATCTTTATAATTGGCAATTTTACGTTTATTCTGCGGATCCTCATACAGGAGACGCTCAACAATAATTCCCTTCTTAATTGTCTTTTGAATTATTTCACGGACGTCTTTATTGTTATTGTCACAGCTCACAGCGCGATAAAATATTCCCTCAGGCTCAATCACAAGGAGCGGCCCCTGCTGGCAAAAGCCATGGCAGCCGCTGAGCTTGATTTCAACTTTTGCTGTCAGCTTCTGCTTTTTCAACTCCTGTGTAAAAGCTTTCGCAACATTGAGACTGCCGTTGGCCCTGCACCCGGTACCGCCACAGATAATTACCCTGGTTTGATTGTGTTTTTGAGATTGCAGTAATTTTTCCCGATAATTGTTTAATGCTTTTATTGACCTGATTCTTTGCATTATTTCCCTGCTTTCCTTGCGGAAGGAGACTTCTTCCCGGCAGTTTTTCTTTGTGAAGTTTTCTTTCCGGAGCTTTTTGATTTGCCGCTGATCTTACCCAATTCCTTGATAAGGGCATCCACCTTTGCCCTGTTCATAGCGCCATGCACGCTGTCATTCACCATCATTACCGGAGCCAGGGCACATGAACCCAGGCAGGCAACACGCTCGAGTGAAAACATATAGTCCGGGCTGGTTTCACCGGGTTCAATGCCGATTTTGTTTTTTACTATCTGCATTATTCCTGCACCGCCGCGTACATGACAGGCTGTTCCCTGGCAGACACGTATTTTGTGTTTTCCCTGGCGGGTAAGGTAGAATTGGGAGTAGAACGTAACAACACTGTAAACAGTACTTTCCGTTATGTTCAGAAAGGTTGCTACCTGAGCAAGTCTCCTCCTGGAGATATATCCGAATTTCTTCTGTGTTTTCTGGAGAATCGGGATAAGCTCGTTTTTTGTACCTTTAAAATTGCTGAGAATTTTTTTCATAATAGACTTCTTTAGTTTGTATCAAAATTGAAAAAATAGAATATAGAATTAATACTGTTATACGGGCAAATTTTTTAATAGAAAATAGCTGGCGTTCAATAAACCCAAAAACAGCAGTCACCCCGCTAAACCTGTCCTTAA
>JAUXBV010000557.1 GCA_030619215.1 Fibrobacterota bacterium
ATTGCTGCATTCTCTTCAAAGGTGGAGCCTGTTTCCGGAATGTTGATAGGTTCCGGCCAGATATCCTTTATTGACTTAAATAATACGGGAATATTTTTTCCGATCTCCCGTATCTCCCTTATCTTCCCGGGATTGTTTGTGGCAACTATTATTACCTGTTTATCCATACCTGCATCTTGTATATGTAGGAAAATATATCGTACCCAAAACGATTTAAAGAGTGAAATCTCATAAATCAACTTACTTTAATATTATAAACAGAATGACGAATTTTTATATATCGTATTTTTATTTGCAGTAACAATGAATTAATATATAATCATGCAAAGTTTATACTCGGGTTAAATCAGTTTGCAACAATATTAACCAGTTTATTGGGAACAACCACTACTTTACGAACCGTCTTGCCTTCAATAAGCTTCTTTACCTTTTCCAACCCAAGAGCTGCCTTCTCCATCTCCTCTTTTGCCGAATCCGGCACTGCTTCAAAATTACCCCGCAGTTTACCATTGACCTGTACAACAATCGTAATCGTCTCCTGGTCCAGTGCAGATTCATCTACAGAGGGCATTAGTGATTTGAAAATGGACTCTTTGTACCCGATGCTTTCCCACAGCTCTTCTGCAATGTGAGGAGATATGGATGCCACCAGTTTCAGAAGTATCTCCATTGCCTCACGCAATACCGGGCCGGAAACTGCATTGGACTCTTTGCGAATAGCATTGAGCAACTCCATTATCCTGGCAATAGCAGTATTGAACTGCCAGTTATGTTCATAGGTCTGCCTGCATTTCTTCAATGCATTATGAGCAATGAAGCGGATCTTTTTATCGGTATCGTTCTGCACCTTCGGCCCTGTACCCCGGGCCGGGATTTTGCGTGACAGCTCGGAGAATGTATCCCATAAACGGTTCATGAACCTGTTGACACCGAGCACACCTTCTTCACTCCATACCTGATCCTTATCGGGCGGGTTATCAGCCAGGATATACATACGCATGGTATCAGCGCCAAAGCTCTCAATAATCTCCTCAGGGCTTACGACATTGAGCTTTGTTTTGCTCATCTTGGTAATTTCACTGGTAACAGGCCCACCGCAGATTGTGCATATCCCGTCCTTTACCTCTTCTTCTTTTACCCATTTATCCCTATCGCAGTAATAGGCAATTCTATTGACCATGCCCTGGCAGAAGACCTTCGTCGCAGGTTCTTCAAAGTCAATTAACCCGAGCTCGTTCAGCACATAGGCAAAAAACCTGACATAAATAAGATGCATCGTAGCATGTTCAACGCCGCCGATATAAATATCAACCGGGCACCAGTGCTTAACCTCTTCTTTTTCAAAAGGCCCCTTATCAAAGTGTGGCGATACATAACGAAGATAGTACCAGGAACTGTCCACA
Source organism: Fibrobacterota bacterium (assembly GCA_030619215.1). Taxonomy (GTDB): domain Bacteria; phylum Fibrobacterota; class Chitinivibrionia; order Chitinivibrionales; family JANQEN01; genus JAUXBV01. The sequence goes on from JAUXBV010000557.1 coordinate 1,404, forward strand.
AAGGTATCCATGGTATCGGACTCACGTTTCGCCTTGCCCCCGCATTGCGGACACGCAGTGTTTATAAATTCTTCACATAATGCTAAGGGACTCTCTCCCGAAGGCCTGAATTCGATATTCTCAGGTAATGTAATCGGCAGCTGATCGTCCGGGACCGGAACAATTCCACACTTTTCGCAATAAATCATCGGTATCGGTACACCCCAGTATCGCTGTCGTGAAATCAGCCAGTCCCTAAGGCGGTAATTAACGGCACTGCGGCCGAAACCCTTTTTCTGCAGCCGGTCATTGATATCGGGTATCGCTTCAAAGTTCCTGCGTCCGGAAAACTCTCCTGAGTCAACCATGATCCCTTCATCGATATATGCACAGGTCATAGTCTCTGCACCTAATTCCTTATCGTCCGGCTGAATGACCACCTTAATGGGTATATCATACTTTTTGGCGAATTCAAAATCCCGCTGGTCGTGCGCGGGCACAGCCATAACAATACCGGTGCCATAGCTCATCAGGACAAAATTGGCTATCCACAAAGGTACCCGTTCGCCATTAACCGGATTGATAATATACCTGCCGGTAAAGATGCCCTCCTTCTCACGCTCAAGCATCTCCAGCTCAGAGGTACCCTGGGCACGCATACGCTGTACCTCTTTCATTATCTCAGCACGATTGGGTTGATTCTTGACCAACTCTTCAATAAGCGGATGTTGCGGGGCTATTGACATAAAGGTAACACCGTGCAGCGTGTCGGGCCGCGTGGTAAAGATAGGCATGGCGATGCCGTTCCCGTCAAGCTTGAACTCGATGAGGGAGCCTTCCGACCTGCCGATCCATTCCTGCTGCATTTTAATGACCTTCTCAGGCCACTCCTTTATTTTTTCATTATTTGCGAGGAGTTTTTCTGCATAACGGCTCATACTGAAAAACCACTGCTCCAGGTCCTTCTGCTCCACCAAACTGTCACAGCGCTCGCAGCAGCCGTTATGCACCTGCTCATTAGCAAGCACTGTTTTACAGTTGGGGCACCAGTTTACCGGTGCCTTTTTCCGTTCAACACATCCTGCTTTATGAAACTGAAGAAACAGCCACTGTGTCCAGCGGTAATAGTCAACACCGGATGTCGCAATCTCCCTGTCCCAGTCAAAACCCCAACCTGCACTGTCCATCTGCTCCTTCATTTTCTTTATGTTGGCCTTTGTGTATTCTGCAGGAGGAATCCCTTCACGGATAGCAGCGTTCTCTGCCGGAAGCCCAAAGGAGTCCCAGCCTATCGGTGAAAAAACTGAATACCCCTGCATGAGTGAATAGCGAACTATTACATCACCTATGGTATAATTCATCACATGGCCCATATGAAGAGTACCCGAGGGGTAGGGAAACATGCTCAATATATACCGCTTCTTTTTATTTATATCTTTTTCAGCCTTAAATAATTTCTGCTCTTTCCAAAATTTCCGCCATTTTGATTCAATTCCTGCAGGTGAATACTTTTCCACACAACCTCCGTTAGACACACATTGTGATTTTAGATTTATGATTTTAGATTTATGATTTAAAATTTGTTACTACTCAGGTATAGTTTTTAATAATGTCATTGCGAGCGAAGCGAAGCAATCTCATCTTTTCGAATGCAGGGGATTGCTTCG
>JAUXBV010000479.1 GCA_030619215.1 Fibrobacterota bacterium
ATCATTTTGCTGCCATTTACACTGGTAAAACGCTTTATTACTCTTGTACTTGGTATTATTAAAATTATCATATCGTCGGTTTTTGGTGTGGTAAGGTTTATAATAGGCCGTGTGTTTGGAACCGCGTTCGGCGCGCTTATTGGATTTTTTCTAGGAAGCAAGAGTGTTGGGATTCGTTTTCCTGGAAGGAAAAAGCCAAAAAAGGTAAAAGAAACGGAATAGTTTTTTTATTTTTAGTTCACATATTTTATCACATTGATCTCCAATTTAATAATGAAAAGATAATTGATAATTGCAATTATTCTACTCCCCTTTATCCTTAATACCGAGATAACTGATTAAAAATGACAGGGTAATTTCTCAAACTTTTAAGACGAACATTTTATATGCCTGGCACACCGAATATTATTTCCAATAGAGCAAATCGGGAACGCAATCAATATAACCGGGGAATAATAAGAGTTAATTCCGACAATATTTATGACTCCATTTTTCGGCATTGCATACCATTTACAAACACACAAAAAAAAAGCTTTTTACAGGAAGAACTGGTTTATGGACATGGAAAATCAATTCTGGAAATAGGTTGTAATTCATGGCAAGGCTGGCTACAAAATATGGATATATTTCCTGAAAGGATAAATTGCATTAATATATCAGATGTGGAAATTAAGAAGGGGAAGGGGTTGCAGGAGGATTCGGTTCTCAAGCCGAATTTCTATGTTATGGACGCCCATTCAATGGCATTTGAAGAGTGCTCTTTTGATGTAGTATTTGGGAGTGCAATATTGCATCATCTGGATCTTAAAAATGTTTTACCTGAGATAAAAAGGGTCCTTAAACCAGATGGAAAATTTGTCTTTTGGGAGCCGTTGGGTATAAATCCTGTCGGTAAATTAGTCAGGTTCCTGACTCCGGGATTCAGAACAAAGGATGAACAGCCGTTTAGATTTAAGGAACTTTCTATTGCAAAGAAATATTTCAGAATAAAAATTATACCCTTTGAGTTTTTTGTACCGGCGGCAGGTATTCTTTCAGCATTTCTTTTTAGAAGCCCGTATAATATTCTAACGAATACAGCGTATTTTATAGACAGAGTATTAATAAAAGTTTTACCGCCGATAAAATATTTCTATAGATATATGATAATTATTGGGTATACTAGTTGAAGATATAAAGCAATCGTATTAAGATAGGGTGATTATTCATGCATACCCTTCGCCAGCAGCTTTTAAAAATTCAGAGAAGATTATATCTGAAAAATCTTCGAAGGATAGATGAAACACTTACTCCCGACCCTGCTTTAGACCGTTATTCCCGTGAGTATCATAAATATTTGAAACATTATGAATCTGTCTCATCCACATCCGAGCTGATCCGGCATGTTACGTCCAGCGATGTCGTATATCATGGTGATTACCACCCCTTAAAACAGTCACAAAGATCAGCATTGCGGATATTGAGGGAAATCGTTGACAAGCGCAAAATAATTCTCTGCCTGGAGATGTTTTATGCGGATGATCAGCGGTGGATTGATCAATTTCTGCAAAAGAAGTTGAAAAAGAAAGAGTTTTTAGAAAAGATTGATTATGCAAAAAAGTGGGGATTTAGATGGGAGCATTGGAAGCCTGTTATAGATCTTTGTAAAAAAAATAAAATCCCTATAGTCGGAATAAATTCTAATCAATCTGATAAGAAAAAATCTCTCTTAGCACGGGATATCTATTCAGCTATCATTATTGGAAAGCTATTGATTCGCAATCCCGAAACATTGATATACGTTATAGACGGTGATTATCATATTTCCCCTAATCATCTTCCGCTTCAGGTAGAGAAGAAGTTGAAAGTATTTGAGATTGAAGTAAAACGCACCATCATATTTCAAAACAATGCGGATCTTTATTGGCAGCTTGCAAACGAACATAAAGAAGAATCGGATGTTGTGGAAATTTCGGATGACAGCTTTTGTATTTTAAATACCACGCCCGCTAACAAACTTCAATCATATCTCAACTGGCTTGAGTTTTCCGCAGAAGCATATCATCCGGTACAGGCGGGTTGGGAAGACCTGTCTGAAGAGGCGGGAAACACCACTATCCCGGGTATAGTAAATACGATTTGTAAAATCCTGGAATTACCATATCCCGATGATGAAATGGAAAGGCTTGAAGTTTATTACGGCAAGCACCTTGACTTTATGAGTATGATAAGCAGTTCTCCTAAATTATCCCAGATGCTCCCCTCTGTTCGGTATAAGATAAGAGAGAATGAGGGATTCCTGTTAGAGTATGAGAAAGATGGCGCCGATTCATATCTTATCTATCTTCCAATCTCCAGTCTTAATATGGCTGCTGAGGAAGCAGCACATTTATTAAATTCAATCATGCGCGGCAGATTGACAGCGAAGATGAAACCTTTTGATTCCTTTTATTACACTGTTATGACGGAAGCTATAGGTTATTTCGGTTCGAAGCTCATTAATGAGAGACGTAAAGTGCAGACAAAAAATGCTATCAGAAGGTATTTAGGTTCATTTAAACATAGAAATAAGAGCCCGAGCCGTGAAGAGAAAAAGAAAATTCACCTTTGTCATTTACTGTTGCAGCACCGCTATATGGAAAAACTCTCACACCATCCTGGGGATTTCAGGAAAAAATTCAGGGAGGTATATCAGACACGTTCGAGTATAAATCAAGTTATGGCGACACAGCTCGGATATATGCTGGGAGATAAACTTTTCAATGCAGTCAGAAGAAGAAGGTTTCCATTAAAAGAGGTAATCGAGTTTTTTAAAGAGCCGTTTACTGAGCCTTATGAGGCTTTTCTGGCTTATTTAAATACCTCTTCAAGGGTTGCAAGGAGGAAGATAAATAAAGGTTAAAAGTGAACAAGACATTTACAAATTTAACCTGATTAATTCATAAATCCTGCAATTATTCCCATAACAATTTTTAACCTTCGATATATCCCACTTGTTTAACATTCCTATTATAAGGTATTTTGAACGTCTTATATTTGAGATAATAGATAAGTATTTAAATTGCATATTACTATTTTCAGGAGGATACATGAATACCTTCTTTACTTCAGAAAGTGTGTCTCAGGGACATCCTGATAAGGTTGCCGATCAGATTTCAGATGCCATACTTGATGCAATGATCACGCAGGACCCCAATTCCCGTGTTGCATGTGAGACATTGGTCACAACCGGCCTGGTTGTAGTTGCAGGAGAGATTACAACAAAAGCAATTGTGGATATACCGACGGTTGTCCGTGACACGATAAAAGAAATCGGCTATACAGACCCTGCTATTGGTTTTGATCATGAAAACTGTGCGATCCTGGTAACTATTGATAAACAGTCTCCCGATATTTCACAGGGTGTTACTACCGGCGCAGGGTTGCATAAGGAACAGGGAGCGGGTGATCAGGGGATGATGTTTGGCTATGCTTGCAATGAGACATCGACCTATATGCCGATGCCAATTCATCTGGCGCACCGTTTAGTGGAGAGGCTTACGTATGTAAGAGAGAAAAAGATTATTCCCTATATCAGGCCTGATTCTAAGTCACAGGTTACCGTAGAGTATAAAGGTTTAAAACCGGTACGGGTGGATACCGTGTTCATATCAACCCAGCCTGCCCCTGATGTTATGTATGCAAAAATTAGA
>JAUXBV010000146.1 GCA_030619215.1 Fibrobacterota bacterium
AAATTATTAAATGATGAGGGTGTATTTTAAAATTGTTTTTGTACTATTTTCAGCATCGTCTCTTTTTTCTAACTCATATCAGGCTAAAATAGAGCAGCTTATTAAGGACAGCAATTATACGGAGGTAGCGGTTGGTGTGCTTATAAAGGAGATCGGGAGCAGCTCGGTGCCCGTATCGATTAACAAAGATAAGCACTATAATCCGGCCTCTGTTATGAAGCTTATTACAGGGGCGGCAGCCTTTGATCTGCTTGGATTGAATTACTGTTTCAAAACGCATGTTTACCTTGGAACCCCTTTTAACAGGGATTCCGGCATTGTAAAGGGCAACCTCTATATACGCGGGGGAGGTGATCCCGGATTCCTTGCCGAACGGTTGTGGCTTTTTGTACAGCACTTGACACACTGCGGCATAAAAAAAATAGAGGGGGATATAGTCTTGGATGACTCCTTCTTTGATATGAAGATGAGCGGGCCGGGATTTGGCGAGAATGGTTCAAGCCGTGCCTATGAAGCTCCCATCGCGGCACTTTCAGCAAATTTCAATACCGTTGCTGTGCATGTTGCACCGGGAAGTACCGTTGGTGCTCCGGTTAAAATTACTCCCTTTCCGCGAATGAAAGGAGTCAAGATAATTTCTACTGCCAAGACATCAAAACCGGGCTCTTCATCCAGCCTGCAGGTTAAAACCGAAGAGATGGATGGTAAGACTGCTGTTCTGGTGTATGGTGATATGAGTGTTGATGAAACGCCACGGTATAAATATCGAAAGGTCTATAATACATGGGAGAATTTCGGCTGGGTCTTACAGGGCCTCTTTGAAGAGAGCGGTATAACATTCAGGGGAAAGGTAAAGCACGAGGCCGTTCCTGATTCTTTAAAGTCAAAAGAGCCTTTCTACACCTTTACCTCCAGGCCACTGCCTGAATTTGTATTCAACATGTTTAAATATTCGAGCAATTTTGCAGCAGAGATGGTATTTAAAACTGTTGCAGCGGAGAATGATACACTACCCGGATCGTGGGAGAACGGCGCCAGAATAATTAAAAAGTGGTGGAAGAAAAAGAAGCTTTCAACCGGCAAAAAGAAATCATATCCCATTGTAAGAAACGGCTCCGGCATGGGCGGTGATAACCGGGTGAGCCCGGCAAATGTCATTGCTCTTCTGGAATATGTCTGGGAGCAGAAAGCGTATGCGCCTGAATTTATCTATGCTCTTTCCATTGCAGGAGTTGACGGAACATTGAAAAAAAGGTTTCATAAGTCGCAGTTGAAGGGAATTGTGCGTGCGAAAACCGGCACATTAAATGACAGGGGCGTAAGCAATTTAGCTGGATTTATTTTACTTCCTCAGAAAACTTATGCCTTCGCCATACTGGTAAATTATAAAAAGAAGTCGCAGTATTCACACTGGAGTCTTCAGCAGAAAATCCTTGAAACAGTTGTCCCTCCTACTTCTAAAAGAAAGAAGGCTAAAAAGCAATAGTGTCGCTCTTAAAAGAGACTCAATATTATCCCTACGGCAAGCTACGGGATAATAATCATAAGTCGGAGTTTAACGGTTAGTAGCTTGTACCTTCTATGAACTTACCGTTTTCATAGGTGGCTTTTGCACAGAGTCTACCATTCTCCTGCCATTGTTGTTTTAGACCATGGATTCTTCCGTTTTTATAATGACACGCTGTTTCTTTTTTTCCGTCCTCATAATAAAGGGTCATCGGGCCATCAAGAACATTTTTCAGATAGGTTTCCTCTTTCTTTAAATTGCCATTCAGGTACCACTCCTTAAGAGCGCCGTTCCTGTCACTGTTTTTATAAGTAATGAGCATTTTCTTTTTACCATCGGGAAAGTAATGTATTTCTTCCCCTTCTTTATTGCCGTCCTTGAAAGGGATTTCAGCGGCTTTTGTGCCGTCTTCATAATAGGTTACCGCAAAGCCTTTGGGAGCGCCATTTTCGTATGTTGCCTCACTGTTAAGCTGGCCGCTCTCGTACCAGGTGCACTCTTTACCGTGTTTCATCTCCTGCTTGGTCTTTGCATCCTGTATATACTTTGTCTCCTTTAATTTTTTTCCATTAGGGTGGTAAATAATAAAAAGGCTGTCGGGTTTACCATTTTTCATAAACCGGTCGGATTTAACCTTTCCATCAAGGCCGTATAAAATAATCCGGCGCGGGTCACTCACCCGGGTGTAATAGTAGATTTCCTTTTTTTTAGCACCGGTGGGATGTTTTTCGACAACCTCCATCTTCAGTTCTTTTGCACAGCCTATTAAGCAACAGATAACGCCAAGAGCAATAAGTATTTTCATGCGCATAGGGACTCCTTTCATTTAGTTGTTGGATAGTACATATTGTAACATATAAATTCGCAGTTTGCATTGTCAAATTATATAAGCATTTTATTAAAAATTTTAAAACGGATTAAATCATCATCAATAATAATTTTTTTAAAGTCACTATACATTATTTTTATTTTAACTTTTTATTACCCATAAAGTGAGTGAAAAAAGATGAAGTTCAGACCATGTATTGATTTACATAAAGGTAAGGTTAAACAAATTGTCGGCAGCACTTTCTCAGATGGTGATGAACAGACAATAGTAACAAACTTCGTTGCAGAACAGCCTCCGGCTTATTTTGCACAACTGTATAAAAAAGATAACCTGGTTGGTGGTCACATTATTATGCTTGGAACAGGAAATGAGACTGCTGCAAAGGAGGCTTTATCGGCATACCATGAAGGACTTCAAATTGGTGGCGCCATAAACTCAAGCAATGCGGGAGAGTTTCTTGATGCCGGGGCATCGCATGTTATTGTAACCTCCTTTGTTTTTAAGGATGGCACCATTTATTGGGATAACCTGGAGGGACTCAAACAGAGTGTCGGGAGAAAACGGCTGGTGCTCGATCTGAGTTGCAAGAGAAAGGATGGTAATTACTACATTGTAACAGACCGATGGCAGAAACTAACGGATACTGTTATTTCCGAAGAAAACCTTAACCGCCTTTCATCGTACTGTGACGAGTTCCTTGTGCATGCAGTTGATATTGAGGGTAAGCAAAGCGGTGTGGATACCGATCTTGTCAATTTGCTCTACAGATTGTCGCCAATACCTATCACCTATGCCGGAGGTATCCGCTCCCTTAAAGATTTAGAAACAATTAAAAGGGAGGGAAAAGGTAAGGTCCACGCTACGGTTGGAAGCGCACTTGATATTTTTGGCGGCCCGCTAAAATATGAGGATGTTGTAGCCTGGCATAGAGAGCAAAAAAGCTGATGGTCGTATCATGGGTAACGCAGAAAGCATGGTAAGTATATTTGTTCCCAAGATAACACTATAAATGAAGCTTGCTATTATATATTTTTAGAATCTTTTTATTTGCAAAAACAAGATTACATAACCGATGGGTGGGAGATGGGAAAAATTAGGATAATAGTGAGTAAGCGGCAGGGCATATTTGATATGACCTGTCCGCTTCTACTCAATATTATCCTATATTATAGGATAATACTGCTATTATGTTTTTTCTTTATAGTTTCAGCTTATTCGCAAACAGGTGATAGCCTAAATACAGAGGACAGTTTAGACAGAGTAGATGAAGGAACCGGACCGGTAAAAGTAATTATTACCAGGCCTGTGACAAAATTCGGTAATGCCGAGTTGAAAGATAAATGGCTTTTATTGCTTTGCGAAAATCATCTAGACTTTCGTTTAAAAGGAATCGAATCCATATCCGTTGTATCACCTGATGTACTTTCTGCATTATTAAAAGATTACGTGGAATATGAAAAACCAGTTACCCTGGATAAATATATTGATGTAGCAAAGAAGCTTTCCGTTCCTTATGTCGTCTACGTTCAATGTGAATATTATAAATTTGCCAGTGAAACGCAGGTCAACCTCGGTGATGACATAAATTTTTTCGGTAAATTAGTTTCAATAGATCGTGACACGTCACTCATAGTCGAAGCCGCACAATTTCCATTGAGAAAGCTGGGCTTTAAACTGGATAAGTTCATGTTAAATGTTATTGAAAAAATGGAAGTTGAGATTACCGACAAAAACCGCCAGTTCCTTGAAACTGCTATTATAAGTGATGATGATAAAAAGGTGAAAAAGCTTGGAGAACTACTTGCTGCTTTTAACGGGCCTGAAAATATCGGTTGGGATAAGTTTTATCCGAAGTATAAAAAGATACTGAAGAGAGAGCCTGATATGCTTATCGGGTATTATGCAGGCGCAAAAGTATGTGAGGCTGAAAAAAAGTATGAGGAAGGAGCAAGCCTGTCAAAACACCTTTTAGATTTATTGGAAATTATTTATCCCCCTACTTATGTTAAAGCAAGCAGATTGTACCGCCTGAGCGGTGATTATGATGAAGCTTTGCGTATATTAAATTCCGCGCCGAAGAGCAGGCTTATTGATGATGATGTTGAGAAGGAGAGAGGGTTGTTGTATGAAAAAATGGGTGGTATGAAGGAGTCCGACGGAGATTAGTTTTTTAATTCATGATTTGGGACGGAGTTGCGATAATTGCGATAACTGTTTCCTTAAATAATGTTATTCTAAATATTTGTTTATTGTCTATTCCCACGACCTGATTCTCTCAAAAAGCTCAATAAACCGGGGAAGGTTCTTTTCAAAATCAGAAAGGGAGATGCTGTTGTCTTTGTCACATAGAGCTTTGTTCGGTTCGGGGTGTACTTCAAAAAACAAGCCGTTGACGTTCTGGCAGATAGCGGCGAAAGCCAGTGGAATTATCATTTCCCTATTTCCAGAGGAATAACCGTCACCGCCACCTGGGCTTTGAACACTGTGGGTAGCATCAAATATTACCGGCACACCGAGTTCTTTCATTGTGTGAATGGCGCTGAAATCTACCACAAGGCGGTTGTAGCCGAAGAATGTACCGCGCTCGGTGAGAAGGCATTTATTACCTGCTTTCTCTATTGCAAAGCGCATGTCCTGCGGTGCCATGAACTGGCCTTTTTTTATGTTAACATACTTACCGGTGGCCCCGGCCTTTACCAGTAAATCCGTCTGCCGGCAGAGGAATGCCGGGATCTGGATAATGTCAACAACACGAGCGACGGGCTCGGTTTCATCAGGTGTGTGTATATCGGTTAAGACCGGCAATCCTGTCTGATCCTTTACTTTTTGCAGTATCTTAAGGCCTTCTTCTCTTCCGGGGCCTCTAAATGAGGACAGTGATGTTCTGTTGGCTTTGTCATAGGATGATTTGAATATGATTGTTACCTGATGTTTTTGTGATAGTTGTGCAAGGTTTTCTGCAATAGATAGACATAGCTGTTCGGATTCTATAACACACGGCCCGGCAATAAGAAACAGGCTTTGGCCGTCCAGATCATTTTGGTTGAAGGGGTAGTTGACATTTGAACCCATGAGCTTCTCCTTAAAATCGTAATCACTATTGGTTGTTTTGATTTGCCACCGGCGTATTGACTATATATATGTAGTCAACATATATTACTGTGTCTTTTTTAAAATAGTTATATTTAAGAAATAAAAAAGCGGTAATTCAAATAAAGAGAAAATAATTCACGATATTATCAACTGTTAAAAAACAGGAGGAGTTTAATGGCTATTAAAATTGGTATAAATGGTTTTGGTCGTATCGGGCGTAATGTTTTTCGTATTATATCCGGAAGGGGAGATGAATTTGAAGTGGTGGCCATAAATGATTTAATCAGCACTAAGCTAATGGCACATCTTTTGAAATACGATAGTGTTTACAGAAAGTTTGATGGTACAGTAGAAGAGGCAGATGGAGCGATTGTTGTTAATGGAAAATCTATCACTGTAACATCAGAGAAAAATCCGGCAAGTATTCCATGGGGAGAAAAGGGAGTTGATATTGTCCTTGAGTCAACGGGGATCTTTCGTACTCGTGACGGTATCCGGAAACACCTCGAAGCCGGTGCGAAAAAAGTACTTCTTTCAGTTCCTTCAAAAAGTCCTGAAGATGTTGACGCGACTATAGTATGTGGTGTTAATGATAACACTCTCAACAGTGACGCAAAAATTGTTTCCAATGCTTCCTGTACAACAAACTGTCTTGCTCCAATGGTAAAGGTGCTTCACGATAATTTTGGTCTCAGAAACGGCCTTATGACAACAATTCATTCATACACAAATGACCAAAATATGGTTGATGCTATTCACAAGGACCTTCGCAGGGCAAGAGCTGCTGCTGCTAACATTATTCCCACAACAACGGGTGCTGCAAAAGCTATTGGCCTTGTAATTCCTGAGCTCGCAGGAAAACTTAACGGCTGCGCTATGCGGGTTCCTACTCTGAATGGTTCTATTACTGACCTTGTAAGTTATCTGGAGAAAACTGCAACAGAAGAGGAAATTAATAATGCTTTTAAAGAAGCTGCTGCCGGTGAAATGGGATATCAGCTAGCTTATACAGACGAACCGATTGTTCTCTCAGATATTATCGGCGACACCCATGGTTCAATCATTGACGGCCTGTCAACAATGGTTATTGGTGGAAATCTTGTTAAAACGGTATCATGGTACGATAATGAATGGGGTTACTCATGCCGGTGCATTGACCTTTTTAAGATGATGGCAGAGTAATTTTTTATAAAGGTATTGCAGTTTTTCTCTGAAAAAGGATAAATTTTTATATAATCCATTAGAGACGCATAGTTATGCGTCTCTAATGATTTACAAATAATAATAGTGAGTTAAGCGGCAGGGCATATTTGATATGACCTGTCCGCTTCTATAATGAGTACTTACAAATTTACCCAGTGCCCTTCAGGGTATTTGTTAGTACGAATTATTTCTCTTAAAAGAGACTCAATATTATCCTATGCTTAGGATAATCCGGGGTAATTATTATGGGTGACAAACTATTCATTGAAGATCTGGAGGTTACTGGTAAGAGAGTCCTGGTTCGGGTCGATTTCAATGTGCCTTTGGACGAGAACCAAAATATTACAGATGACAAGCGTATTGTCGCATCACTGCCATCGATCAATTACCTTTCTGAAAACGGCGCGCGGGTAATTCTCATGTCCCACCTTGGAAGGCCCAAAGGTGAAAAGAAACCCGAGTTCAGCCTGAAGCCAGTTGCTGATGACCTGAAGAAACGTTTGGGAGAAAAGGTATTATTCATTGATGATTGCATCGGGGGCAAGGTTGAAGCTGCAGTTGCAGGATTGCAGGATGGAGATATTCTGCTTCTTGAAAACCTCCGGTATTACAGCGGGGAAACAAAGAATGACCCTGATTTCGCCAGGAAACTTGCCGCTTTTGCTGATGTGTATGTCAATGATGCGTTTGGTACGGCACATAGGGCCCACGCTTCCACTGATGGTGTTACGAAATACCTGGATCAGTGTGCTGCCGGCTATTTAATTAAAAAGGAGCTTGATTTTCTCGGCAAGGCACTTGAAAATCCGGAACATCCCTTTATGGCTATCCTGGGTGGAGCAAAAATCTCCGGTAAAATAGATGTGATAACTAACCTGATTGGTAAGGTTGATTCTTTTATCATTGGCGGTGGAATGGCGTATACCTTTTTC
>JAUXBV010000416.1 GCA_030619215.1 Fibrobacterota bacterium
CTCATTCGAAACCAGCCGCGACTTTGCTTCAAGCGCGGGATCGCTGTGTGAGCTGAAAATCTGGAAAGGATACTACCATGCTTTACATGAGGAAGTAGATAAAGAAGTTGTTTTTGCTTACCTGGTTAAGTGGATGGAAAAGAAATTATAAAAATAGAGGTAATTGCAAAAGTACAGGGCGCTGGATTCCCGTCTTCACGGGCTATAGTACGCCAAAGGTGTGAATGACAATTTAGCCATTTTCAGTCATTCACACCTTTGGCGTACTATAGCCCGCGAAGGCGGCAGAGTCCCCTTTGGGGAGAATCCCCCTAAAGGGGACTCTGCCATTTCGGTGACTTTTGCAATTACCTCAATATATTTAAAGAATAATCACTTGACAAATTTCGCTTTCATATTATTATAACCCTGGTATCCTGTAAACCCCAACTATTAAAAAGAAATTCACATGCCGCTTTTTGCCTAAAATTAAAAAATCCCTACCTTCAATTATATACATTTACCTATCTTCTAAGTTTCCTATCACTACATATTAATCATAATGAAATAAGGAGAAAAGATGAGTCAGAAAGTATTCCTGGTACACGGCTGGTCTGTTACAAGCACAACAACATATCAAGCTTTACACCTGAAGCTTGCGGAAAACGGTTTTGACTTACACGAGGTCAATCTCGGAAGGTATGTTACGCTGGAAGACAACGTTGAGATAAGAGATATTGCAAAAGCCATGCATAACGCACTCAGGGATAAGCTTACCAACAACTGGAAGCAGAGCTTTCATATTATCACTCACAGCACAGGAGCTTTAGTAACCAAACAATGGATTGCACATCACTATAAGGATAAATTCGCGCATAACAAGCCTTTAAAAAACGTTGTCTTTCTTGCAGCACCTCATTTCGGTTCAAGGCTCGCACATCATGGAAAATCAATGCTGGCTCAACTGAAATATAGAGGAGATACCGGTAAAAAGGCCCTGAGTGCGCTTGAGCTCGGCAGCGCTTTTAGCTGGGATATTAATAAGGAATGGATTAAGCCGGAAACATGGAAAAGAAAGGGCGTCAGGCCGTACAACATTATTGGAGACAGAGTAGAGCGCAAAGGTTTTATTTCAAGAATTTTTCCCGCTGCTTATGAAGAAGGATCAGATATGGTAGTAAGAGTACCTGCAGGCAACCTCAATTTCCGCAGATTTGAGCTGAACGCTAAAACTAAGAATATAAAGGGAACAGGGAAAATTGAAGGCGTTCCTCTCTGTGTCCTTGACAGATACACTCACTCCGGCCCTGAACATGGAATAATGGGCAGCATCAAAAAAAGATCAACACCTCAAAACCACCATGGCCTCAGGCTTATACTGGATTGCCTTAACGTTACAAGCAGTAACGAATATGAGGCCATACGGAAAAAATTCGTAACTCTTACAAATCAAACAAGAAAAAAACGCAAACCTTTTGCCCAGATAGATTTCAGGTTTATCGACGACCAGGGCCAGCCTGTTGAAGACTATGTATTCAAGCTTGGTGCGATTAAAAAAGGCAGGGAGCGGCCTTCAAAAACCGTTGCGCATACCCACAGAAATAAAGTTACCGGCAACCACTTTACCGTATTTTTCGACCTGAAGCATTTGGAGCCGAACCTTTCATACTTCATAGAATGTGACTCCTCCTCAAACTCCGAACTCTTCAGCTTCAGGCCTGATCCTTTAAGAGTAATTCTCCCTGCATTTCGTATCTCTGATATCATCAGGGCAGACCAGACAACACAGATCGATGTTATTCTATCACGGGAGCCCTGCAAAAACCTGTTCGTGTTTCACAAGGGCACTGACCCTGACCTGCATGTGGAATGGAATAGAAAGGGAGAGATTGTCAAGAGAAAACAAAAGATTAAATAATTTTCTTAAGCTTAAATCATTAGTTTTCCTTTGCCTCTTCCAGCTTATGCAATTTTGTAATAAACTCAATATAGCTTTTAAAATCCGGCGTTTGGGCACCATCAAAAGGCGTTGTGGATAATACTACATTTAAAAGAACCGTTTTACCATCCATAATAAACTCGGATTTTAAGTATTTCTTCTCAAGCCTCTTTTTTACCGCATCCGCACCATACGCATTTGTCATGGGGAGAATGACATAAAGGAAATTCTTATCCGATTTGCCCTGAGAGCCTATAAGGTCCAAATCGCGGAGCAACCCCTTTAAAATTTTACATACATCAGGCATCACCCGTAAAACGTCATCAGGGGATATTTTATGCCATTCACCAGACCTGTTTATACCTGTAACCGACAGGCTAATGCAGGAAAAGGGGTTATGATACCGTATATTTTCCTTAATTAAACGTTCAATAAAAAAGCTTGTATTAGTACCACTGAGAACCATTTTCAGCAAAGACATTGATCTCTGCTTCCGTTCTAAATTTACGAGAATTTCCTTGAAAACTTCCTGTATCTCCTCCTCATTTAATCCCCGTGTTAACAATGCTTTCTCTATTGGTGCCTTTATTACATCCAAATCAGTTTTTTTATTAACAATGGTAGTTAATAACCGAACGAGAAGAACATTTGACAGCTCTTCCCCGCTTGATATAATATTAATAATCCAGTCTATTTTAAGTTTATTTAATGTCTTTGGGAATCTTTCTGCAAGTTGCCTTTCAACCTCCTCAATTACACTTTTAGATATATTCTGTGCTTTCAGTCTTTCCACCAGCTGCGTTTCAACCTGGTGGATTATTTTCCCCAGTACCTTTCCCCCGCCCTTATCTGCTGTCGCAGGTGAGTCCAGCGTCATTTTAGAGCTTACTGATTCTATATAATCAGCTAACATCGTTGACATCTGAAACTGGTCGTCCTCGGTTTCCCCGCTTATTTCCGATGCAAGAACAATTATCTTTGCAGCTTCCGCCGGGTTTGTATTAAAAGCATGAATAATATCATCAACAGATAATCCAATCTGCTCAGCACCTTCTTCCAGTTTCTCCAACAAACCATCGCTCTGAAGCTCTTTATTAAGTTCTTTTGTTAATTGCAAAAAATCTGAAAGGGGCATGCCATCTTTAATCAGTGCTTCTTTAAGCAGGGGGAGTAATTTCTTCAGGTCTTTAATATCAGGCAAAACACGGCTTATTATCTGGCTCAATCGTTTAATCGATATCTCGCCATGTTTATATTCATCCCGTACGATCTGGATAATAGTCTCATAGGTCATCTTTTCAATTTCATCAATGACAAGGCCCTGTTCTTTGTCAAGCTTCCCCATTTCCTTTTGTACGGATAACTGATTTTTTAATTCAGAGGCAAGCTCAAAAAACGATTCCATTATTTCATCAACAGACAAGCCGGCATCCTTGCTCCCTGTATCCCTAATCTGTTTATGTATCTCTTTTAACTGGCTGACAATACCCAAGCCGCCCTCGCCGCCCTTTTCTGATTTTGTTAATATATTTCGAGCTATATACCCCGGATTATCCACCATGTCTCTCAACGAGAATAATCTGCCGATCTGCTCAAAAACCTGTTTTCCTTCTTCATCCTGTTCTTCCTTTACCAGTGCATCTTTATCAACGACAGCATCATCTTTTGTAACTTTCTGTAAAAAGACATAATTAAATAATATGCTTGTCACATTTTGCTTATTTAACTCTTCACTCATCTTTTCAACTGTTGGAAAAGACTTATAGTCAGAAAAAACTCTAATAAATACCCCGACATCATTTTCACCTAATCCCTTTTTAAAGGAGATAGACTCTATACCGATCCTTTCGAAGTAGGCGATAATTCTTGAAGAGTTCATTCTGTGGTCAACGCAGCTTTTCTCAATATAGAGGGAGTCCCCCATTCGCAGGATTGTCACCATCGGTACAACGGTGAAAACCTTTTCTAAGAAAAGTGAAAATTCACCCGCACTTTTTTTTGTAGAAGGGTGGTCTCCGCCATAAAGAGTTGCCGTGTTGAATATGATATTTAACTGGCGTGCTATTGCATCATTCTGTTCCTGGCTTACAGGTGATTGTTCAACAGAATTTTCTTCAGTCATAAAGGTTACACCATGGCAAGAATTAATAAAACTGTTAAA
>JAUXBV010000433.1 GCA_030619215.1 Fibrobacterota bacterium
AAGTGAACCTTGCACTTGAAAAAGGATCATACCCAGTTCCCTTCAGAGTTGCCTATGACTGCATTGTACCTGTAGTTCATCCTTCCAACACACTTAAAGATATAACACTTGCCCAATTAAAAGACATATATAAAGGGAAGATCAAAAAATGGAGTGAACTGGGCGGCCTGAATAAAAAAATAGTTGTGATTTCTCGAGACACATCCTCCGGCACATATGAAGTCTGGGAAAAAAAGGTTATGAAAAAAGAGCGCGTTTATCCGGGAGCTCTGCTTCAAGCATCCAACGGGGCTATTCTTCAGGCTGTTGCAAACAACAAATATGCCATTGGCTATGTGGGTATCGGCTATCTGAACAATAGTGCCAGCGCCGTGAAAGTTAACGGCATTACAGGGTCTGAAGCGACAACACTAAATGGTACATTTCCCATAAGCAGGCCTCTTTTTATGTTTACCAATAATTGGCCGGAAGGAAAAATAATTAAATTTATCAATTACGTGCTTGATCCTGAAAAAGGTCAAAAACTCGTGAAAGAAGCTGGGTTTGTACCTCTCTATTAGAAATATTCGCAATGAAAAAATGCTTTCATTGTGACGCATCCTCGCGGAAATGGCACATAGCTGCTTAAAATCAAGCTCCATGCCTGTTATTCTGGTGATAAAAGATAATAATGAAGAATGTAATAAGTAAAAAATTTGCAGACCGTTTCATGCATGTTTCCTTTTTCTGTATTGCAGCAACATCGATTTTCGTACTTATAGCAATATCGTTTTTTCTTTTCTATGAAGGCCTACCCGTTTTTAAATCAGTATCAGTAAAAGATTTTATCTTTGGGATATACTGGTATCCCACTTCTGATCCTCCTGATTTTGGAATTTTCCCTTTGATAATCGGGTCTGTTGCAGTGACGGCTCTCTCCGCAGCAATGGCTGTGCCGCTTGGAGTTATGACAGCATTATACCTCGCGGAAATCGCGGGAAAAAGGTTGAGAGAAATTGTCAAACCACTTGTGGAGCTTCTTGCGGCACTACCGTCCGTTGTTATAGGATTTTTCGGTATGGTTGTTGTCGCGCCTTTTCTGCAGAAGACTTTTGATGTGGCAACGGGACTCAATATGTTCAATGCCGCCCTGATGCTTACTTTCATGTCAGTGCCGACAATTTGCAGTATCTCGGAAGATGCTATTTACAGTGTGCCTGTGAGTTTAAAAGAGGCCTCCCTTGCCCTCGGTGCGACTCACTGGGAAACAATATGCAGGGTGATCATTCCGGCGTCAATATCCGGTATTTCTACCGCAGTAATACTTGGAATATCCAGAGCAATGGGAGAGACCATGGTTATTCTTATGACTGCAGGAGGCGCGGCAATGATTCCGGGATCTATTTTTGATCCGGTAAGACCGCTTCCCGCAAGCATTGCCGCTGAAATGGCTGAAGCTCCATTCAGGGGAGATCATTATTACGCACTTTTTGCAACAGGCGCTGTGCTTTTTATATTTACGTTTATGTTTAATCTTCTTGCCGACTATATAACTCATAAATATCGTCAAACAGGTGAGGGAAGTTTATAGTTATCTAAATAATGAATACTTTAATTACAAATATTATGGATAAACCGGATATGAATAAACCGGATACGACAGAAAAATGCTCTATCCCGGGGAAAGATACTGGCTGTGAATGCTCAAAACCGTTAAAACAAAAACGGGTTTTAACCCAGAAATTCATGTTTACAATGCTTTATATTGCCGCTGCAATAAACTGTATCGCGCTTTTGGTAGTTGTCTTTTTTATCGTTGGAAATGGATGGCAGGCAATAACGTGGACATTTCTCACGCAACCGCCCATGGAATCCATGACAAAAGGAGGCACTCTGCCATGTATAATCGGAACCCTGTGCCTTTCTCTTGGCGCGGCTGGAGTTGCGTTCCCGATTGGAGTTTCTTCAGCAATTTATCTTAATGAATATGCACGGCAGGGAAAGACGCTCAGGATAATCCGTCTTGGAATAAATAATCTTGCGGGAGTCCCTTCGGTTGTATTCGGACTCTTTGGACTTGCCTTTTTTGTAATTAAACTTGATATGGGGGTAAGCATTCTCGCAGGCGCGCTGACCCTTGGGGTCATGTCATTGCCAGTTATTATAGGTACCACTGAAGAGGCGTTAAAAACAGTACCTGACTCGTACAGAGAAGCATCTCTCGCCCTTGGAGCAACCAAACTTCAAACAATATTCAGGGTTGTTCTTCCGGCCGCGCTTCCTGGAATTTTAACAGGCGGCATCCTTGGTATCAGCAGGTCCGCAGGCGAAACCGCGCCGATCATGTTTACGGCAGCGGTATTCTTTTCGCCGAATTTGCCGTCATCCTTTTTTGATGAAGTAATGGCACTGCCTTATCATATCTATGTGCTTGCAACGGCAGGAACTGAAATAGAAGCAACAAGACCCCTTCAGTATGGGACCGCCCTTGTGCTTATTGCACTTGTTCTTGGAATGAATATGCTAACCATTATTTACAGGGCAAAGCTGAGAAGGAATAATTAATTAATGTGGGACAATTTATGAATACTTCTTTAAAAATGAGATCAAAAAATCTAAACTTTTTTTATGGGGATTTCCAGGCTCTTGATGATATTTCACTTGAATTTTATGAAAAACAGGTTACAGCCCTTATAGGCCCTTCCGGATGCGGTAAAAGTACTTTTTTAAGGTGTTTGAACCGTATGAATGACCTGATCCCTTCAGCAAGAGTTGACGGCCGTATTTATCTTGACGATAGTGATATTAATCTTCCGGCTGTTGATGTGGTAAACTTAAGAAGCAGAATAGGCATGGTTTTTCAAAAGCCGAATCCTTTTCCCAAATCTATTTTTGATAATATTGCTTACGGATTAAGGGTTAATGGAGTAAAAGACAGGAGTTATATTACCTTGCGGGTTGAAGAGAGCCTGAAACGGGCCGCACTCTGGGAGGAAGTAAAAGACAGGCTGCATAATTCAGCGCTTGGCCTTTCAGGAGGTCAGCAGCAGAGATTGTGCATAGCCCGCGCCCTTGCCGTTGAGCCGGAAGTTCTCCTTATGGATGAACCCTGTTCTGCCCTTGACCCCATTGCGACCCAGAAGATAGAAGAATTAATCCATGAACTTAAAACGGGATATACTATTATAATAGTAACTCATAATATGCAGCAGGCTGCAAGGGTTTCTGATATCACCGCATTTTTTTATACCGGGAAAATTGTTGAATCCGGAGACACAGATACTTTATTTACGCGGCCGACATTTAAGCAGACGGAAGACTATATAACCGGGCGCTTTGGATAAGGAGATAATATCATGCCACAGCATCTTCAAAGAGAGCTTGAAAAAATAAAAAAGCAAATCCTGTCATTAGGTGCCATGGTGGAAGACCGTGTAAGAATGGCTGTCACTGCCATTGAAAAAAGAGACTCTAAAATTGCAGGGAAAATCATTAATTCCGATTATGAAGTAGATGAGATGGAAGTTGAAATTGAAGAAGAGTGTCTTAAAATCCTCGCCCTTCACCAGCCGGTTGCGGTTGATCTCCGGTTTCTTGTTGCTGTAATAAAAATAAACAATGAGCTTGAAAGTATAGGCGACCAGGCAGTTAATATTGCTGAGCGGGTTGAAGTTATTGCCGGAAACCCGGAATATGATATTTTTTTCGATTATTCAAAAATGGCGGATAAAACTGAGAATATGCTGAGAAAAAGTCTGGATGCCCTTGTTAATATTGATACGGACCTTGCTTTTGAAGTCCTTCTCCTTGATGATGAAGTTGATGACCTGAAAGATGTGGCATACAAAAAGATAAAAGCTGCAATGGTCGAACATTCGGATATACCTGGATATCTCATTAATCTTCTGCTAATATCGCGCCATCTTGAACGCCTGGCAGACCATGCTACAAATATTGCTGAAGAGGTAATATATATGATAGAAGGAGAAATCGTAAGGC
>JAUXBV010000472.1 GCA_030619215.1 Fibrobacterota bacterium
ACACAAAAAGCTGGATTCCCCCTAAAGGGGACTTTGCCGGCCTAAAAGCATACCGGAATGACATTCAAAACAAGCTATATTTACCCTAAAGGGCACCTTGTAACAGATACTAATTAGCAATTAACCATTAACTATTGACAATTAACAATTAAACATTAGAAAGCGCTACTCTATTTCTTTTCTCAAAGGCTCAAACATATCCTTTGGCCCCATAGCGGCCCTGCCGGTTTTCGCGTCAACGCATACTATTTTTACAGTGCCTGTAAAGAGAAGCTCGCCTTTACCTTTGTAAATTGAGGTTTCGAAGATAATTGATATTGAGGTAACTTCGGTAATTTTTGTTTCCATGTCAAGGATGTCATTATATTGAGCAGGGCGCCGGTATTTTGCCGTAACATCGGTGACGGCAAATACGTACCCCTGTTTATGGTAGTCCGATAAACTGATGCTCCGTTCGCGCAGGTATTCCGTTCGGCCACGCTCCATATATTTCAGGTAGTTGGCGTAATAGACGACATTGCCACAATCGGTATCTTCATAGTAAACGCGTATTTTCACAGGAGCTCTATTCCTTTTCTATATTATGAATTTTTATTTTTCGCCACAGGGTTGAGCGGGATATCCCCAATTTTTTAGCTGTTTCCGTATAATTGTGGTTGAGCAGGTTCAGGGTGGATTGAATGTGCCGTTTTTCAATATTGTCAAGGGTTGGAATATTCAGAGAGTCAGAAGAAGTTATAAATGAAGGCTTTTCATCGGGGGCAGTGAGCATAAGCCGGTCCTTGAACATGAATTCAGGAAGGTCTTTTTCTGTTATTTCCGATGTTTCTGCCATTATCATAGCGTGCTCGATAATGTTTTCAAGCTCGCGCACGTTGCCTGGATAATCATATTCTGCAAGAATGACTTCAGCAGCTTTGGATATCTTGTTTATATTTTTTCCCATAGGAGTATTGTTCCTATTTACAAATAAGCGTATCAGGTTGGGTATGGTTTCTTTACGCTCTCTCAGAGGCGGCAGATATAAGTAAAACACATTAAGCCGGTAATAAAGGTCCTCCCTGAATTCTCCCTCTTCTATTTTTTTAGACAGGTCCTTATTTGTCGCCGCGATTACCCGTACATTGACAGTGCGGAGTGTCGTATCCCCAATTCGCCTGTAGGTGTGTTCCTGAAGAAACCTGAGAAGCTTAACCTGTGCATTTCGGGACAACTCACCGACCTCGTCGAGAAACAGGGTTCCCATATGTGCTTCTTCCACCAAACCGGGTTTATCACGGTCTGCGCCCGTAAAAGCACCTTTTTTATGCCCGAATAATTCGCTTTCGAAAAGGGTGTCTGGTATACCACCACAGTTCAAAGCAATAAATTTCCCCTCGATCCTCTGCGACATGCGGTGAATAATTTTGGCAAAGAACTCCTTTCCGGTGCCGGTTTCTCCCCCAATAAGCACTGTTGATGCTGTAGGCGCGATTTTCATGGAAAGCTTCAATATCTTCTGCATCGCTTCATTACCGGCCATCAGGTCGGAAAGTACGCGGTGCTCAAATTCGAAGAGTTCACTGTTGCGTGTAATTCTCGCGGAAAGCTTTTCAATTAAATACTTCATATCCTCGCCGGTTACCGGCTTCATCAGGTAGAAAGATGCTCCATAATGTAAAGAGTACGTCGCGTTATCCAGCTCATTCATCGTGGTGAGAATTATTATTTCGGTTTTGGGCGAGCGGGTTTTTATGTAATTAACAAGATCCATTTCCTGGGCAGGCATATTCTCAATATCGATAAATGCGATATCCGTAGAGTGTTTTTTGAAAAGTGCAAGGGCTTCAGAGTATGATTTTGCTTTATGAATATTAAAATTTTTCAATTCCAGGGAAGAGTCGATCTCTGCGGAAAGTTTTTTATCCGCAGTGAGAATCAGCAGTTTCTTTTTTTCTTGCTTTGTAGTCATATTTGATAATCAGGCAATAAGAGTTTTTATTATGGATAATCCATGAAAAAGGTGTTGCTATTTGTTATATTTCTGAATTGATTAATTTTTATTAAAAATACATGATTGCGTCTTTATAAAAAATGTGCTTTAGTATTACAGTGTGTTAAGCGGAAGGCTATGGAAATAGACTTTCCGCTTTTACACAATGTTATACTTTAGTATAGCATATTTTAAATTCCGGAACTGTTTTATTTAATTGACAGGTTGAGGAGACTGAAAATTGGCAAGAAAGAAGGAAATAATAGGCCTGGTGATATTTGCCCTTATGTTGGGTACGGTTACTCTCTGTTTTTTTCCAGTATCACATTCCTACCTGAACAGAAAAACAGTAGAGGTTTTTCAAAAAAAATGGGCGCTGGACTCCTGTACTGTGAGGAAGGTTTCTTTAACTCTTTTTCGAGGCTTATTGATTCATGACTTGCTGTGTATTAAAAAAATAGACAGGGAGAAGAGCATAAGAACAGAAATCCCTATTACAAGAGTTGACTATCGGGTTTTAAGAACTTTCAGGAATTGGGGGAAGATTCAATCATCTTTGAAAACTACCAGTAAAAAACGTATAAAGCGTAAACTGATCAATAAAAAGTATCTACTGAATTACCTCTATACGGTGATACTCAAATCCGACACGCTTATATTTTCCTGTATAAATGTGATTATTTTTGAGCGGGTAAATGTGTCAATTGACAGCCTGGGAAACAGGGGTGCCGGCATTGAAAAGATGCGGTGTACGATACACATTGCCGGGGAAGCTCCTTCCTTACTTAAGATAAAGTTATCTGCGGATAAAATGACAAGTAAGTGGATACAAGCCTTAAAACCGAAAGTTAACATGAAACTGGACGGCCTCCACTGCGTCATAAAAAGGTTTTCATGTAACTCATTTGGAGGAAAGCTTGATGCTGAATTTGATCTTAATATGCTATATAATAGAATCAACAGGGCACATATTACCCTGAAAAAAGCGGACCTTGAGAAGATCTATTTAACATTGGGAGGCGAGGAAGGTTCACTTAACGGAAAATGTAATATCGAGCTGGATATAGATACTTCAACCACGGAATTTAGCTCGCTGGAAGCGGCAGGCAGTGTTACATTATCAAAGGTTTCCGCAGACCAAATCCCCCTGATTACTAAAATCGCTCTTCTTCTGGGTATGGAAAAGTTGTCACATTTGACCTTTAAGAAGATCAAGGGAGATTTTAATATCGGGGAAGGAAAGATTCTGGTTGACAGCCTTGATGGGGATGGAGATCCATTGTCATTAAACATGAGTGGCTGGGTAAAACCTGAAGATGGATACTTCAATTTTAAAATGAGCGGTATTTTTGAGAGTTACTACGAAGACAGTATGTCCGCTATTGCCTGGAATACGCTTATACCTGAAGATGATGGCCGCCGCTCGTTTATTTGTACCGTTTACGGCACGCCTGATTATCCCACGGTAAGCCTTGACAGGAAGCTCATGCGCCGCGCTGCGAAAAATATTTTCCAGGGTCTCAAAGATGATTTGAAGTCAATATTTCGCAAAAGGAGATGAGATAAGATTGGAGCCCTAAAGGACTAAAGTATTGGAGTGGTGGAGTAATGGAAATAAGAATTACATTACTCCAATCTTTTCCCACCATTCCAATATTCCCAGAACTCAGTAATTTGTCTTTATTTCTTAAGATGAAATCGCAAGTTAAAATCCTTCGTCCTCGTCCTCGTTCTCCTCCTCGTCCTCGGT
>JAUXBV010000042.1 GCA_030619215.1 Fibrobacterota bacterium
AAAAAAGACTATATTATAAGTTAAGTGTCTGGGGACGGAGACGCTTTAGTGCTTTAATAAAAATCGATTTAATTTATTAGCGAGCATTTATTACAATACGGAATTATATTATTGCAAAGCGGTGTTATGAGTTTTTATAAGATTTTTTGCAAGAAGTTATGAATTATTAGCGAAAAAACGTTTCCCAACAAAAACGTTACAGCTTATGGGTGTGTTTAGCATGGGAGAAACCCAAAGCTGAACTTCGCGTTGTGGGTATATATTAATAATAGACGAAGAAAAGAGCTAAAACATGAAACTTTACTTTCTTCATCTCTTCGCTTAACGAGATTCTTACTGTAAATTGCTGCTATTATCCCTTTTTTCGTACACATATACTCATAGAATTAATTTTGTGTGCAAAAAATTTATTTATATAATTTTTCTTGAAATCACACATCATTTTGTGTATATTTATGTGTAGGAGGTGATTTCTTATGGCAACAAATTTAGATATTGATTCTTCCCTGATTGAGGAAGCTCGTATTATTAGTGGTAAACCAACAAAAAAAGCCGCTGTTATTGAAGCGCTAAATGAGTATATTCAAAGGCGGAAGCAATTGAAAATTACCAATTTTTTTGGTAAAATTGAATATGATTCTAAATATGACTATAAAAAGCAAAGACATGTAAAATGAAAACCCTTATCGATACTTGCATTTGGTCAGAGGCTTTACGACATAAAAAGAAAAGATCCCTCTCCGGAAATACTGCTGAGCTGATTGAATTAATAAAAGAAGCACGAGCTGAAATAATTGGAGCAATAAGACAAGAAATTTTATCAGGTATTAAGTCCAAGAAACAATTTGAGGAATTACGTGAGCAACTTAAGGAATTTAAAGATTTAGAAGTTATTACATCAGATTATGAAAAAGCAGCAGAAAACTTTAACACCTTACGCTCGAAAGGGATACAAGGTTCAAACACAGATTTTTTAATATGCGCAGTAGCAGAAAGACTAGGAATTCCAATATATACGACTGATAAAGACTTCTTAAGTTTTGCAAAACATCTCCCGATCCAACTATATATACCACGCCCTTAATTACTGATAATTCAAGCTATACTATGTAGTATTTACGACGAGCCACAACCGGAAAATTGAAGCTGAGGGGTGGGCGTATGACGTTGGCGTACCCATAGCTCAATTTCCGCGGTTTCCGAAACCTGATGCTGCGGTACAAGGTGCTGATTTATCAGTACCCAGTGCAAATTTATTTGTATAAGTGGTTGTACCAAAGGTATAACTCAAAGTGCTATAGCTACTTTTTGTTTATATGAGCTATAGTCTGACAACCACTATAGTAAAATATTCATATCCAATGCAAAATATTAATTCTTAAATATAGAAAGGAGCAGCTGCCAGAGGGTTTGGGCACCTGCTCCATCGGGGTGGGGCCTGTTACTTATATGCGCACATCAAGGGAATCCTCCCCATTTTTATTACATAACAAGAGAGAAAATTTTATAAAAGAATAAAATGACAAAAACCAGATAAATTATTGCCCAAATAGGCATGTAATAATTGAGATTAGGATGGGACACATTCCTGTTTGAGTGAAGTATTATTTTAGTCGTATCTAATGGTTGCATGATATCCCTCCTTCCAAAATTGTGAAATACTTTTTAGTTGATAGAGGTGATAAAAATCTTTTACTTAATCAGCCTCATTTTCATCATCTTAATAACATTTCCAGCCTTAAGCATTGCAATATAAAATCCACTTCCCAAACTTTTACCGTTTTCATCTTTCCCATACCATTTCACTGAGAAGTTTCCGCCCGCTGTCATTTCGTTCATCAGGGTATTTACCAGTTTGCCCTTTGAGTCAAATATCTTGAGCTGCAGGGAAACCGCCTTTTGGGATCTTGGTACTGAGAACTTTATGGTTGTAATGTTTTTAAAAGGATTGGGAAAGTTCTGATACAGCTTTACGGCGTTTGCATAGGGGATAGTTTTATCCTGTACTGATGTCGGGTTATCATCTATTACTATAAAAGAGGTAAAGGGTGTAATGATGCAGTATCTTTTTCCAAGGTATTTAACGGCATTAACAAGCTCCGGCACTTTTCCATAAATTTCAATCTCATCAAGCAAAAAATCGATTTTAGCGGAAGCCCACATACGAGCCACAAAGGGGTGGTTGGGCATGTCTGATGGAAATGTGAGGTCGTTTGATAATGAAAAAGGTTGAGAACCTATATTTCCGGAGAAGGTTATTTTGAATGTGCCGGTGTTTCTGTAACGTCCCAGTATTGTTAGCTGAGCGCTCGCATAAAGATTCGGGATTGTTCTGGGGAATATATCGTATTTGTCAAACCCGTCATAGTCAATGGAGATATTTTTAATAAGCGGATAGGAGATTTTTTTCATAAAGCTCTCCATAACGATATCGATGCTGTCGTCCTCCATTATCATTATTGAGAAGCCGCTGTTCTGTTTGGCTAAAAGCTTTAAAAATGATTCTTCCGCTTCGTCACCGATGCCAAAAGTAAATATAGACACACTGTCTGAATTGTATTTTGCAACAGTATCAATAACACTTTCAGCGCTCGTACTAATCGGCCAGGTCGGTTTCCCATCGGTAAGAAATACAAGGGCATTTACGCTTGTATCATCCCAGGTGCTATTCAATGAAACCTTAAAGGCATCCTCCATGTTTGTCATGCCTACCTCTCCAAGTTCGTTAATAAATTTATGCGCCTCTTCCCGGGTAGCATAAGAGTCTGCGCCGACAAGATCGTTTTTAAAAGGATGCGTGCCTGTATTAAAAGCAACTATGTTAAACATGTCCTTCGGATTAAGCATGTCTACCATGGCGTTTAAGGATTTACGGAGCTGTTCAATTCTGTCTCCCGCCATGGAGCTTGATATATCCGCTACAAAGGCAACATTCTTTTTTATAACTTGCGACTGAGATATGTTATCCGGAGGAGTTACCCACAGCAGGTAGTATGAGTCATCGCCGGCACTGTCAAAAAACATGGCGCTGTCCGTATTCGGGGCATAGGTTAGGTGGTTTAATTCAAAATCATCGTTTTTCGGTTGATATAAAAGTTTGAGGTCTTTTTCCGAATGGGCATTCTCTTCGCCATAGGTTACCTGATATTCATAGCCTGATATTTTATTAATAACGATTCCGCTTGTATTGTCATGGGTTGGCGATATTAGTGACAATATCTCTTTCTGCGAAGAGAGACCTATTGAGATGGACGCTCTTTCAACCGGTTTGGATGATAAATTAACGGTTTTCATAAAGAATTTGTATTCAATATTTCCATTGTCATAGGGCAGCAGTTCCGTATATGTAATCTCTATGCGTCTTTCGCTCATTTGATGCCCATCCGGTTCTATTGGAAATACCGAGAGCTTGAATATGTTATCGCCCATATATTCAAGCAGAGCAGGGTCAATGAGTTTTTTTACCGTATTCTCGTAGATCGACTGCGCAGTATCAGAATCCATAACCTGGGCTTGTATGGGGACACCATTTACCCAGAGAATAAGCTCCATAACGATAGCGTTTTCCGGAAGGGGGAAGAAAAAGATTCCTTCCAGCCGCTGGTTTGTCTCGTTTTTAAAGGTCTGG
This sequence comes from Fibrobacterota bacterium, assembly GCA_030619215.1. GTDB lineage: Bacteria > Fibrobacterota > Chitinivibrionia > Chitinivibrionales > JANQEN01 > JAUXBV01. The sequence goes on from JAUXBV010000042.1 coordinate 3,629, forward strand.
TCAACATGGGTTACAGCCATCTGGTCGGTAATGGTGACAGTTGCGTCGTAATTTTTTAACCAGAGCGGGAAGTAGCTGTTGTTGGTCAGGGGCCTGCGTGCGTATAAAGACCCTATTGCAAAAATGCTTTCAGTGATGAGAAGCAGTGTGATTGCAGTTGCAAAGAACATTTTTTTTAACATAACGTCTCCTTTTATTAAAGAGTGGGTTGCAAACAATACATTTCTTTTGTCTATTTTATTATTATCCTTTTGTTAATCTTAAAGAAGCTGTTCCGGACACAGAGTACATAAAAACCTTTCGCGATAGGACTTCCGGATAAATCATTCATATTCCAGGTCCAGTTGAAATTCTGTTTTGCAAGGTCGGCAATTCTCCAGCGCATGACAATTCTGCCTTTCAGGTCAAAAATGGTGACATAGCCGTTTATGTGATTTTGAGGAACATTGGTCAATGAAAGTTGAATAGAATTACCGAGATGGTTTAAACGTAATGCAGGTTTTTTAGTTGTTGAGGTTATTTCATTTATACCTGTAGTGCCGTTTGTGTCATTACCATTATTATTATTTGGTTGGTTGCTGTAATATTCCTCAGCAGAGACCCAGTTTCCGTTCTCATCCATGAGAGAATCGGCAACAGCAAGGAATGCTGTGTATTTACAGAGAACCGTATGTGCAAGGCTCAGTTCCAGAATCTTGTCTTTATTATGTTCATCATTCTGCGCAATCTGATCATTCATGAGGTATTCGATTGTCTCACGCGCCCAGATTTTCGGCACAAAGTAACAGACTTTATTATTGTTTACAAAATGAACGTTATATGATTCTGAAACCGGCGTGGTATTTGAGTACCCGCTCAGCGTTATTGTGCGGGGGCCGCCGCTAGTATATTGGCCGAAAATTTTAATAGGCATACCATACCAGAGGCTGCTCATTTCAGAGCAGACGATGCTTGTCGGTATATCGGGGCTGCCCCAGTCAATAGAGAGATTGGAGATTTGCGGTATTCTGATACGTTTCCAGAACTCCTCAACAGTCGGGGCAATATCGTCGAAATTGACAATATGCCTCCCTGCGCCACCTCCGGCTTCTGCAGCGCCGTCAATAAGCTCCTGGTTTGTTCTGGCTCCTACAGCAAAAGCAAAAACAGTAGTACTTGACGGGTCATTTTTTATTGCAGCATACATCTCATCAACCCCGTAAATCTCTCCATCAGTTATAAGGGCGAGGATTCGAACTCTGCCGCCCGTTAAGGGTGTTTGAAGTGCCTTTTGCACTCCGGCAAGCATTTCCGTTCCGCCGCTTGCATCAAGCTGGTCGATCCAACTGTGTGCGGTGGCAAGGTTCTCCGCAGTAGCCGGTTGCGGCTCGGGGAAGAGAGATGTGTGTGTGCTGTTAAAAGCAAGAAGTGAAATCCGGTCGTCGGGAGTTGCCTTGTCAAGCATCTTATGAACTACTTCACGGGCAAGCACGATTGGGTTCCCGCCCATTGATCCGGATCTATCAATGACAAATACTATATCTATTAATTGCGGAGCCTGTCCTGTATCATGAAGGTCAGGATAAATCTGCATGGCAAAATAACCGTCTTTGCCGTCATTATAGGAGAGCAGGCTGACATCCCGCTGCGCCTCCTCCCTGCTGAAACGGACAACAATATCGTTGTTGGGGATTGTCGGTTTGCTTTTCAGGAGTATAAGCGACGGGTTTACACCGTCAGGGAAATGCTCGTCCTGCGAGATGAGATCATAGTTAATAGCGGTCTGTTCTGTAATGATGGGATGGATTGTTACCTCATGAGTAGGACAGGACAGGTTGTTGATTTTATACGGAGCCAAAATCAGGACATAAAACTCAAGGCTTGCCCCGGGTCTTTCATGCGGAAATTCAATTATCGGGTCCAGCGGGTTATCACCGTACCTGTCTTCCGCAATGGTTGTCGGGAAATTGAAATCAAACTTTTCCATATCATATACAAGTGGTGTGCTGAAGGTGATGGTTATCTTTACACTGTCTTTTGGTGGAATGTTGCAGATATTCTGAACAAATATCCCGTCCTGTACCTGTGTAAGAAGCGAAGCCTGCATACCCTGTGCGTTTGCAGTGTCATAGATATTTTGCGCAGTCTCCTTTTTCATGATCTCCGCATGATACAGGCCCTTGCTTGTTCTGAAATCCATCCCGTGTACTGCCCCGTCATTCGGGAGAGGGAAAACATAGGTAGCATCAAAAGGAAGATTGAATGGATTGTTGAAAATCTGTGTTACTTTTCCATGTGCAAAACCGTCACCAATTATAACCTTTACAACGGTCTTTACAGATGGAATTACCACCTCTTCCTTTGTGCTGTCCGGCACCTTAATGGATATTTCTCCATTACCAAGATAGAGTGTATCCCCGACATGAAATGAGGTATCGCTGACAGTATCAGCAGGTGTGGGGACATATCCGACACAGGTTCCTTCCTTGAGGCTGTCGGCAGGAATTGAGGCATAAAGCGATGAAACAAGTATTATGATTGAAAAGAGTGATGAAATGGTTCTCATGTTTCCTCTCCTTTTGTTAAATTTGAATATTATGTTATTTTTTAGAAAACAAGCTTTATTAATAATTTACTATAATTTAGGGAGTTTTTCGACAGTAAAAGTGGGAAAAAATGCAAAAAATGTTTTCTATCAGAAAACAGCAAAACGGGTTTGTTTTATATATAACTTTTTTGAAATTAATCACTTATAAAATGGGTTGGCTATTTTCCATTGAAATAGGAGTTAAAAATTCTGGAAACAAGTTACCAATGTTATAAAGGGTAAAAATTTAAGTGAAAAAAGAAAGGAATTATTTAACAACAGGAAGGGTGCTTCTTTGAATAGAACCGTCTTTAAAAAGATATTCAACAAAAATTAAACCTGAAGAAATAGATACAGGCATGTAAATTCTATTGCTATATTTTCCAATTTTGATTGAAGAAAGCTGCTTACCTGCAGAGTTATAAATACTTATTGCATGAATTTTATTCTGCGGGATAGTAAACATGAGCTGATTATTTTTGCTTTGAACAATTGGTTGTTGTTTAAGCTTTTGATTGTAATTATCAGAAATTGGTGTTGGACTACCATATATAATCTCTAGAGTTTGATCGCCTAATTTTATGCTAAGCTGGTCATATTTTGACCAGGGATTGGATGTTTGAAAAGTTGGGTATGTCCAGTAATATTTATAGCTTATAGCGTTAAAAGCTGCGCGCCTCGCCTTTACGGAAAAATGTACAGAATCAGAGGTTAGGATAACAGTAAGAAGGGTGTCGGCAAGCTCGATTAAACCTGGAACACAGGCTGTATCAGGGTGCATATTTTTAAGTGTGTCGCTGCCGTCAACGGTTAGAGAAATTGAATTTTTCAGAATGATATCCGGTACCAGGCAATTACCATCGGGATCTAATAAATGAATATATACCGTTTCAGAAGAGGTTTCGAAATAGTATGGTGTGTCATTTATATGTGATGCTATGTGTGCTGGTGTTATATCAAATGTTGTCAGGGAATCCTCGAGAGTATATAAATAGTAGTTCCAGGAGTCGTCCAACAGCTCAACTCCAGAGCCATCTGTCCGTGAAATGAAATTGAAATAGTGATAGTTAGCACTGCCTTGCGTGAATGCGCTCCACAGGCTCCCTTTCTTTTTGAGAACAGTTCCTTCGTTACAGGCAGCACCGGTAGCAGAAATTTGATTAACTGGTTTTGTAGAGGGTTGGCTGTCGTAAACAAAACTGCCGGACTGGTCTATATATACCTTTCCTGATAGTGTTCCTACTGCTTCCAGGGAAAATGCAGAAACAGTTTCCTGATTATCGATATCATAGCCGGTTTCGCCGCTCCAGTTTGAGCCGTCCCATGAGAAGAAACGGATAAGGCCGTGTGTCCCGACTGCCCAGATACATGACTGGTTTCCCTTTGCCAGCCCAGGGCCGCCGTAAAGTCTGGTTATTCTACAGTTTGGGTTGGGAAGGTTGATTGTTAAGGTGTCTGTTTTGAAAACATTAAAGCTCTGGCCAATCATGTGGTGTACAGCAATTTTATTAGAAGCAACTGCTGCGAGAAAGACAATATCAAGATTATCAGCAGTATAGGCGAAAATGCCGAAAACCGAATCTACAGAGCCAACCGGGCTTTCCACAGGGTCATCCACAGCCATCTTGTTGTTACTTGTAACAGTTGGCGGCGATTCAAGGACTGCATGCATGAGATACAGCTTATCAGAAGTTGAGAACAGGGCTATATTATTCGAATCATTGCCAGCCATGAAGGCTTTCACCGGAGTCAGGTTTGTGTATGAAGATGGCAGGTTATAATCAAGGGTATCTCCGCTTCGCTGCCAGTGCTTGTTGTTGAAATATGAATGCAGAAACAGGAGGTTTGTATGTACCGAGGAGGTGCCGGCAGACAGGTCGCTAAGGAGACAAAGAATAATACCCATAACAATAGCAAGGATAGGCAAACTATACCTTGTCCCGGTAATGCTTGAATGTTCCTTTTTTGTATTTGTTTTATAATAAAACATAACAATCTCGTTTGTTATACTTAAAGCACAAGGTACAAATTTACCCAGTGCCCTTCAGGGTATTTGTATAACATTGTGTAGAAGCGGAAAGTCTATTGCATAGCCTTCCGCCTAACACACTGTTATGGGTAATATCGTAACACAGATCCCAACTGACCGAAGTTAGGAGGCCCCTGTTCTGCTCCTCCCAGTATGTACATTATATTATGATTGACACAAATTGCAAAGCTGTGACGGGCTGAAGGGAGTGGTTTTTTCCCTGTCCATGTATCGGTTGCCGGGTTATACATTTCCATACTTGAAAGGGCGGTGAACTCATCCGGAAACATTGATACAGCGCCGCCGAGTGCGTATATTTTCCCGTTAACAACAGCAGCGCCAAAATTCATACGTCCGGTGTTCATCGCGCGAATCGGGCTGGTTGTATTGCTTACGGGATCGTACCTTTCAACTGATGTTAACGCTGTTGGATCCTGCAGGTTATTAATACCTCCCATGATGTAGACCGTGTCATTAAGCACAACAACCTGGTGGTATGCCCGCGCCATACTCATCGACCCCTTGGTGGCCCATGTTCCGGTTGCCGGGTCAAAAACATTTATCTCTGAAGAGGTTTCATACAGCCCTGTCAGGCCGCCGAATACATAAATAGAATCGTTAATAACGCATGCTGCATGGCCAAAAAGAGCGGAGGGCATCTGAAATTCAGTATCCCAGGTGTTGGATTGGGTATTATAAGTTTCAATGGTTTTGAAATTTTCGTCGTAGTTGGTGCCTCCAATGACGAATAATTTTGTACCGACCGCGACAACTGATGCAGCAGAACGGGCTGTTGGCATGGTGCCGAATGATGACCAGCTGCTGTCAGTAGCATTGAACAGCTCCATTGAGGCGAGCGCGTTCGGGTACCAGTCATCGACAATGAAAATGTCTTCAGCTCCGCCAATAGCATATAAAGTGTCATTTATAACAGCGGCCCCGCTGAATCTGCGCTTGTGGACAAGCGGATAAAAATCTTCCCATGTGTCAGTTGGGATAAGCCCCTGTACCGTAACCTTGCAACTGTCACGCCATGTATCACCCTTTTCGTCCAAAGCTTCGACGCAAACCAGGTGTACTCCGGTGTCCTGCCAGGTATAGGTTAGGGTGTCATCTCCTTCCTTGGTGTCAACATTTGCGGTGCGGACTATTTCAAGCGGGTCTTTAGTGTACCATCTTATCAGGATATTTTTCCTAACTTTATTTTTAAAATTAACGGCGAGATTGACGCTTTGTCCGTTAACAACAGTATCAGTGTCGCTGGGCATAAGGGTCCATGTAAAGAATGTCATTAACACCGTTGGAGATATTGCATTGATATCTGCCCTTGGAGAGAAGTCGCTTTCGTTTGTCAAAGTGTCAACGGATTTAACCTGGTATTGGTAGAAACAGGAATTTGTATCAGATAAATCCTTAAAGATAGTGTCACTGTAAACAGTATCATAGGCTGTGGCAATCTTTATAAAGCCGGTGTCGGTTGTATCCCTTCTATACACATTGTACCCAAGAAGGTCTGACACATTTACTTTTTCCCATGTTAAGATAACCGCGCCACTTACAGTATCATAGGCAGCAGATAAAAAGCCCGGGGCCGGTGGTTTATCGTTTGGATCAAGAGAGAGATTTTTCGTATCAAGTTGTGTGGTTAATCCTGAGAATACAGAAATGTTTGTATCTACACCTCTTAAATAACCGGGGTATTCATAATAGACATTATGGGTACCGGCAAGAATGAAGCTGATGATAAAATAGCCTGAGTCATCGGAGTGTGCATCGTAAGATGTCCCTGGAATATAAATTGAAACGCCCGCAGTTGCAGCGCTGTCTACTAATACTCTTCCGGAGATATTTCCCGGAGCCCACATGGTATCAATTCCAAGATCAAGTTTTATTGAGTCATTTGCATAAAGTATACTATCAATAACTATGACAAGAGAGCTGTCTTGTGTAAAGCCCTCAAGGTTGTAAATACCCGCTTTAATTTTTTCTATTAAGTATTCACCGTCTATATTTGTAACATCCCAGAATTCTATTGATGAGGCTGTATCAACAGGAGCAACCCGAACAAAGGCGTTATTAACGGGATTGCCCAGGGAGTCAACAAGTATACCGCCTACCGTTTCAGTGCCGCTGCCGCCGAAAGTGGAGACGGTAGTCCCGTCACTGCAACAAAGAAACAGCACGAACATGCTGCTGACCAGCGATAATGCAACGAAGAAGCGTTTCATAGTTTATTTAGCATCCCGCTCTTTTGCAAGCGGGAAAATTTGAAAGTTAAACTGATATACCCGATCAACCCTGTTTTTATCGTGTTTTACTAAATCTAGCACTTCCCTTCTAAAAATTGCAAGTTTGTCTTCGATTTCCTTGTATGCTTCCTTTGAGAGGCTTAATGTTAACGTCGAGATACTCCTTTTTTCACGAGGAATACGGTCAATAGCCTCCTTTGCCAGATCCATTGTTGCAAGCTGAAAATTATGCACCGCCACAAGCGGAATGTGCGGTACGGTTGTTACGGTTTTGTTGGTTACCCGATACGTATGATCTTCTTTTTTTTCAATAAGCCCCAGCTTCTTCAGAAGCTCAACCGATTTTTTTGCTTCGGTCGGGCTGATGGGCGGATCGAGCGTTTTAGCAAGCTGCTGATAGTCTCCTCTAAAGGGAAAATAATTCAACAACTCTCGTATTGCAACATTGTACCATTTATCAAAATACATATATTGCTCGGCAGTAAGCTCATGGACTTTGGATTTGCGCATAGCGAGCAGTTTTTCAAAATAATATTTCTTTCTGATGTGTTGGTTTGCCTGGTCATAAAGGACAATCAACTCAAAATATTCAGTCTCTTTTTTATTGAATTTGAAGAGCTCTGCAAACCTGAAGATCGTGTTTTGAGAGATGTTTCGTTTTCCCTGCAGGATGTTTGAGAAAAAACCCGCGGATTTAAAGCCGACCTTCTGCCCTATATATCTATAGGAAAAGGAGGGCTGTTTCTTCTTGTGCGCTTCATATAAATCCTTAAGAAGCTGCCGGTAATTGATATACTCGAAAACATTTGCCATAATGCACATTTCTCCTTACACCAATAAATATAAGGAAAAATCAGCGGTTTGAATCAAAAAAAGTTTAGAGAATTAGTATTTTCTGTTTTCCAGCAGAAAACAGTATAATTGGATAAAATATAATAATACACAAGGTGAGGGTATATAAAGAACTTCCTGTCAGGTATACAAGAATTGCATAAATAAGATGGAATTATTCATTATATTTAGAATATTATTATAGCAATTACAGGTCGTATATACTAGCTCTTTTTCTCAGGCTCGGTCTCTTTGTCATCAGTCACATGCTCAATTTCGTTTTTCATGTCTTTGGATGCTTTTTTAAACTCTTTAATCCCTTTTCCAAGCCCACTTGCCAACTCGGGAATCTTTTTCGCGCCAAAGAGAATGATGACAATTGCTAAGATAATGAGAAGTTCCTGTCCGCCTAAAAAGCCCATGGTTTTCTCCCTTTTTATATAGGTTATACAAGCTGTTTACTATTTTTTTAATCTCTCTAATATAATACAGAATTTTTTGA
>JAUXBV010000152.1 GCA_030619215.1 Fibrobacterota bacterium
CGTGGCTGTTGAAGCTATTATCGGCCATGCAACCTCCTTTGAACCTTCTATCGCTGCATCCTTACGCGATTTTCCCATTGCTGCATGCCGGAAAATGTTTTCTACAATTACAATACCATTATCAACAAGCATACCAAGTGCAAGTACAAGGCTGAAAAGAACTACCATATTTAATGTTATTCCCATTGCCTGTAATATGAAAAAAGACATGAGCATGGAAAACGGTATTGCTATTGAAACAAAGAGAGCATTACGAAATCCAAGGAAAATTACTGTTACTAAAAACACCAATATGAATGCGGTTATAATATTATTCTCAAGATCGGCAATAAGGTCTCTTATAATTTGAGATTCATCATAGGAAAATTCTACACTAGTACCGGCAGGTAATGACGGTTTGAGTTTTTCAACAACCTTTTTTGCTTCATCAACAATATCAATAATATTTTCACCGGCGCGCTTTGTCATAGAAATCGAGATACAAGGCTCTCCGTTTAACCGGGAATAGGTTTTTTGTTCAGCCCAGTTGAATGAAACCTTTGCAACTTCACGCAAAGGGGCTTTTATATCTTCATGCTTAACCAGGATATCCTCGAAAGTTTTGGGGTCTTTAATTTCACCGGTTACGGAAAGAGAATAGTTCTTAGCCGGATTTTTTAAAACACCGCCGGGTATCGACATGTTCTCTGCCTGTATAGCTTGAATCACATCATTAATAGAAAAACCATAGTATTCCATTTTTTTAGGATCAAGCTCAATTGCCAGCTCCTTTTCAAGATTACCGGCAATTTTAACATCCAGGACTCCCTTTACCCGTTTTAGGATTTCTTTTACTTTTTCTGCATCATCATCAATAACAGCAAGGCCCTTTGGATGAGAAAGTACCGTGATAAGAATAGGCCAGTTAGAAGAGCTGAGTTCTTTAACAACCGGCTCATCCGCATCATCCGGAAGTTCTGATTTTGCTATATCAACCCGCTCACGGACCTTTCGAAGAGCTGTTTCCTGATCTACATCAGAAGTAAATTTGACAAATATAAAAGAGAGGCTTTGCTGGCTTGAAGACTGGATTTCGTCAAGCCCCTCTATGCCGTCAATTTCCTCTTCAATAACACGTGTAACTAGATTTTCTATATCTTTTGCGCCAACTCCGGCATATATAGTTGTTACAAAAATATAGGGCTGTTTAATCTCCGGTATGGATTCACGCGGCAGGCTGAAGTATGCCATTAAGCCTGCAACAACAACCAATACACTAAAGCTGAATACCGCGGTATTTTTTTTAACAAAGAATTTTATCATAATTATAGTCTTCTTAATCTATTACTTTTACGGATGTACCATCTGAAACAATATGATGTCCTTTTACTATCAAAGCAGAGCCGGAAGGGAGTCCTTTGGATATTACCGTTTGATTATTGTTCGTTTCACCGGTTTCAACGTCATACCGGACAGCCCTGTTTTTTTCCATTACCATTACATAATTATTTTCACCTTCTAATAATATGGCGCCGGTTGGTACAACAATACGGCTCTCCATCTTTTTAAGAAGTAATTTTACATAAGCAGTAAGACCCGGCTTTATCTTACGGTCAGAATTTTCTATGTGTAAAACAGCCTGAAAAGTCTTACTCATCCGGGAAGCCTCTCGGGTTAATCTATAAACTTTACCTTTCCATGTACGATCAGGAAAAATGCTGAAGGTAACCTCCGCTTCATTTCCCTCTTTAACACCATCAATTTCACTTTCAGGGATTCCGATGGTAACCTTCACCTTATGCAATTGCGTTACGGTAAAAGCCGGCGTTCCCGGCGGCAGTTCCTGATGGAGTTCGATAAACCGGGAGGTGACGATGCCGTTTATCGGTGTTGTACACAGTGCTCCTTTATATCCTTTTTCCGCCTCAATTCTTTGTGTTTTGCTGCTGAGCCACTGCAGATGTGCCTGGTCTACCGCCACCTGCGATGCATTCCCCGCTTCCAGGTGCCTCTTTAAACGTTCATGGTTATCCTTTGCGATTTTTTCATTTAATTGTGCCGTCTCATACCCTGTCGCAATCCTGTCAGCATCGATTCTTGCCAGGGACGAGCCTTTCTTTACATACGCGCCCTCTTTAACTGAAATCTTTTCAACACTGCCTCCGGCATAACAGGTAATGGTTGCCTTATTAATCCCCTGTACATTACCGTAATATTCTCCATATTCAAGAAAATCCCGCTCCTCCAGGACTACTACTGAAACCGGAACCGTATCCTGCACCGTTTCATTTTCATTGCCGCCCGGATTCTCTTTTTTGGAACAGTTGGCTATTGCGAGAAACAGCAGGCAAACACCAAACACCAGGTATGCATATTTTGATTTCATGGTTAATCCTTAATTAACTAATGGAATTCCAAGGGCTATTTTATACTGAGCAACAGCTAAAAGCCTTTGCATGTTTATTTCAGACAAACCTTTCTCAGCTTCACGCAACTGCCGCTCCGTATCCAACATTGTTGTATAATCAACAAAACCGTTCTGATAATCATCCTGAACCTGATCAAACGCTGCTGTGGCTGATTCCAATTGCAGTAACACCGCTTTGCGCGTTTTTTTCAAGGTGTTCAAAATACTACTTGCCTCTTCAATTGCATCCTCGCTCTCCTCACGCAATATCTTCAATTCCCTGTCCGCCTTCTCAAAATTTATCCGTGCCAGGCGGTACTTTGCAATGGAGCGTCTCCCATCAAAAAGATTCCACGTCAACTGAACACCAATTGTGTAATTGACAAAATCCGGATCGAAATAATCTGAAAATTCCGGGATACCGAAATCTACATAATCAGGTACCGGCTGGCCGGTCATCTCAAGATAGTCAAGGTATTTTTGCGTCAGGCCGCTTGTATCGGGTATCATAAACTCATTGTAAATACCGCCTACCAGAGATAACGAAGGAAGTAAGCTGCTGCGCTCATATTCCGAATTTAATAGTAAAATCTGCGTTTCATTCTCCTTAACTTTGCACCCCAGGCTTCTGTTCGCTTCACTCCCCTTCGGTAAATCAGATGCCCAGCCATACTTGTCATAGACAACCATTGTTCCCGGCGGCATTTTCAACTCAGTGAGTTTTGCAAGCCGCTGAAGGGCGATTTTATGGCTGCTTCGGGCAATCTCCAGTTCAGACTGTGCCTTAAATACATTCGCCTGAACACTTAATGAATCCCTCCTTATTCCGCTACCGGTCAGCATGTCTATTTTTATTCCCTTTAAAAGCTTTTCCGCATGGGACAGTGATTTCTGCGCGATAATAACATTGTTATTCGCAAGATATACCTTACTGTAAGCATACAAAACTGAAAGATAATAGAGGTCTTTTTTAAGATCCCGTACATCCCGGAGAAGCTCTTTCCGTACATTTGCCATTTTAAGCGCATTAAACACCCTGCCGAATGTTATAAGCGGCTGGTACAGGGACAAATTCCAGTTGACAACTGCACCATCCAGCCGGTCAAAAAGCTTTATTATCTCATTTCCTGTTAAAGCCTGAGCTCTCAGCGATTGGGAGAGATAGGAAACATTTGAGCTGAAGGATATCTGCGGCATTGCCTCTGCCTGATAAAACTTTACCTCCTCCAGCCCGGCAGCGTATGCCAGGTCGGCAACGGCAATATCATCGGAACAATCTTTCACCAGCTCAAGGATCCTCTCTATAGAGTACTCTTCATGCGCAAAGGAGCTGTCTTCCTGGGCATAGGAGAGCCCTATTATCAATAAAAAAAAGGAAATGATATGCGTTAATTTTTTCATAAAAATCTTTTTAGTATAATACAGATATTCGATCTGCTCAACTGTTTATTCAACTGGCCAGCTTTCTTTTATCACTGCCTGGTGCCCAATCCATTTTTTATAAACTGTATCATCTGTTCAATTTCTTCCTCAGTGTTACCCATATTGCCTGCAATTTTCCAATCCATTAATACACTACGGATTAATGCAGCGATATAACGGGATAAAATCTTATCATCAACCGAGCTGTTAACCTCACCATTTTTTCGTGCCGTGGCAATAAGAGAGACAAAAAGGTCTGAGATTTTATCATGAAGGTTTTTAAACATCGAAGCTCGCTTCTCATGATGTACACTCAACCTTTCAAGATTGAGGACATTCACGGTCCTGAAATTTGAAATGGTAAGAAAAATTCCAAAATGGCTGCCAAAAACCTTAAAAATTGCACCAATTAATTTCCTCAATCTCTCCTCAAATGAACCCTCAGACTCAATTATTTCCTTTAAAATCCCTGAAAGCCGTATGTATTCACGAATTGCAAGGCTCAGAAAAATATCCTCTTTATCCTCATAGTAGTTATAAAGAGAAGCCTTTGAAAATCCCGCAGCAGCAGCAATATCCTCAAGCCTGGTATCATGAAATCCACGGTTTGAAAAAACCTTTAACGCAGCATCAAGAATCAAATTGGTTTTGGTTTCCCTTATTGCCTTTTCTTTTTTAACTCTTGCGTCTGACATTCTGACCTCCGAGTCAAATTATTGAATAACGCGTTTAATTATACCAAATTCCGGTTTAATTGTCAATACTTATAGTGGAAAAATTAAATATCCGACCATTAAAAATTTGTAACTATTAAGGTATAGTTTTTAATCGAAAAAGGCGGGATCGAAATGACATTAACAAGACATCGGACGTTTCTTATGCAAATTGGAATAATTATGAAGAATCCGGATCAACTTCCCTTGCCTTTGTCAATGCTATCTTGGTGAGGATCGGCCCGATTATTTCAAAAAAGATACAGGTTGCGGTTATGGCCGTTATAACGATAACACCGATAGAGTCTCCTGTTCTGACAACCGTGTCACCGGCCGTTTCAATAATCTTCCCCATTCCTGCAAACTCATTTTTGACTATAAGTGACAGGCCTATGGCAACTCCTGCCTGGGAAAGGATTCCCAGACCAAGGTATTTCCTTATTGTATCTTCCACTTTACCTATAATCGCACCGATACGTGAACCGATAACAAGCCCCGCACTCCTTGTTATGATATAGGTTATTCCCAAAAGTCCCAGTGACGGAAGGGCGTCTATGTGCAGGTTCGCTCCTGCAAGAGAGAAAAAGATAACATAAATCAGAGGCATTATATTCCCTATCTCATCACCAATCTGTTGTACAAATCCGCGCGGCTGCGTATTAACAATGATCATTCCCATGACCATATTTGTAAGAATGAGAGAAAGATGAAGGAATTTACAAATGCCTGTTGTTAAAAGAATAAAAGCAAATACCAGAATGAAAAGGTCCCTTTTATTCTTCAGGCGGCGTCCTAAAATGCATAAGATCATCCCGGATGCGAAGCCGATAATAATACTGAATAGTACCTCTTTTAGAGGGGAAAGTAAAACCATAAATATACTGCCGGTACTCTCCCCGGCCTCATTAAGGAGGATAGTACGAACAATAGCTGCGGCAAAGCCGAATATAATAATGCCAAGCCCATCATCAAAACCTACCACAGCATACAGTGCCCTGGTAAGAGGCCCTTTCGCTTTATATTCCTGAATAACGGCAACAGTGCCTGCCGGTGCTGAAGCAGGTGCAATAGCGCCGAACAGAAGCGCAAGCGACCAATTTCTTGTAAGCAAAAAAACTCCGGCCGTAACAAGAAAAAATGCACCGAACGACTCTGCAAAAATAATCGAAACAATGCCAAGCCCCTGTTTTTTTAGAGAAATAAAGCTCAGTTCCAAACCGATGGTAAGTGCAACCAGGGCAAGGGCAATCTCCGGTATAAATGAAAGGGAGTCCAAAAATCCTTCAGGTGTAGTTATATGTATCTTATCAAGAACATTAAGATTGAGTAGATTACCGACTATAACGCCAATGAGCATGAAACCGATAATTGACGGCAGGCGCATCCATTTCATACCCTTGCCAAGGTAAAAACTACCGATTATCATCAGCCCGATAAGTAATAAAGACGGTAATGTATGAAGCATAGTACGGTAACCCTGATTCTTTAGTAATTCAAACTGCCGCGCCAGAAGAAAATATCCTGCATCATTACCATAATACCCGGATTGGTATTCAGGCCGCCCGCGATATTATCAATCTGACGAATCACCTCATTTGCCATGGTTTTTGGTACAACTGCGATAACAAGGCGGTTAAATCCCTTATCATTCTCACTGAAAAAACCTGAAAAAAGAGGCAGCTTATTTAAATAATATGAGGTATCATCCGCCCTTACAATAGAAGCTGAACAGCCATCAATTTCAGAGAATATCTGCAAAATATCTTCGAACTTATCCTCAATCTGGACAAAAATATGGAATAATGACTTTTCAGGAATATCCTTTGCATCAACCTCGTCAATCGCAAAGCGCAGAAACGTTTCCCGTATTGCAACAGCGGTTTTTTCTTTAAGCAGCTCCGAGACAGCCTCACTACTATTTAAAACACGGGAAATCTTTGAGAGAAGATGAATATGTTCATTACGCTGCGTTTTTGGGCCTATTATAAATACAAAAAGGTTTACCTTCTCCCCATCCAGCGCATCAAAATCGACACCCCGATCATGAATTACAATACCAACAACAAAATCATCAACATCATCTAAAGAGCAATGGGGGATGGCAATATGTTTCCCAAATCCAGTGGTTCCAACCGCTTCCCGATTATCAAGTGCGTTAAAAATGCCATCTTCATCATATTGTGAAAGCAGTTGACATTTCCCGGCACACTGGGCAATCTCCCGCAATAGAGATTTTTTATCCCTGGATTTACTGCCTACTTTAATACATTCCTCACGTAATGCACTTACTAATTTCATTTAAAACCCCTTGCAATTCTGATAAATATTCCTATGAGTTTTGCGTATTTAGATTCTCTAAGCCTGAATTATCTACCCCCTGAAGGGGACTTCGCGTTTTTTGCGAAGATAATTCAGGCCTAGAAAATCTTATCTTGATGTAAAACAAAATAGGTTAAAAGACTAAAGTCCAGCTCTGCTGGGTTAAATTAGGAACTAATCAAATATTATTATATATTATCAGGACTTTCTTGTGGTAAAAAATAAATCCATGCTCAAATTCCATGTGACAATTATATTTTCTATTTATGAATATGAATAGCTATTATAACCATAACCCAAAACTTCAAAAAGTTTTTCATACTACCAAAATAGTACGCAAACCAATCTGCGGTATTGTTTCGGGCTACCATGAACTCCCCTATATTCTCGTAGCTCCTGACGATAACAATCCATCTCATTCTGTGGAAATTAACGGGAAAATAAATGTGTCACCAAAATTTATTATCTCCCCAGGTGCTTTAAACGAAGCCTTCGAAGATATTTTTGACCCGGAAACAATTGACCAGGAGATTCAGGGAAGACTGTTCTCCTTTGCATACAGCAACACAAAAAACCTGAAAGTCGAAAGTGAATATTTTACGGTAAAAAATTACGAAGAAAACC
>JAUXBV010000202.1 GCA_030619215.1 Fibrobacterota bacterium
GGGATAATAAACTGTCCATAACCGCAACCGGCTATCTATGTATTACAATACGAAGTATTACAATACGAAATTGATCAGGTTTTCGCAAGCTTTATAATAAAAAACAGGGAAAAATCCCCTCTTTTTTGTAAAATTAGAAGGCTCTCTTTTGGCATGATCATTGCATTCTTATATTAGTAAAATATATGCAAAGGAGGTAACAATGTCATTGCAAACAACTGATGCAACATTTGAAAATGATGTTATAAAATCAGAGGAGCCTGTTCTGGTTGATTTCTGGGCGCCGTGGTGCGGACCCTGCCGTATGGTGGGTCCTGCTATTGACAAGCTCGGTGAAGAGGTTGACGGTAAAGCAAGGGTTTTCAAGATGAATGTTGATGAGAATCCTGCAACTGCGACAAAGTATGGCATAACCGGCATACCTACGGTTATAATCTTTCGAAGCGGCAAGGTTGAAACACAATTGATGGGTGTTCAGCAGAAAAATGTGTATAAAAATGCACTTGGGATATAATGTGAGGTATATGAATGATATATAGAAAAATTATAGGCATCGTTATTGGTGCAGCGATAGGGCTTCTGATCGGTTACCTGGGTAGCTGCGCCGGTAGCGGGGGAGTCAGTTGACCCATGACATCAAATCCCTGGTCAGGGATGATTTTCGGTGCAATTTTCGGGTTTTTGCTGGTGATGTAGAAAAAAGGTTTATTTGCCACCGGCACTTCGCACCACAAGGGCACTTCGTCTTCGTCACCGGATTGTTATTGATCTTTCGAGGAAGAGAATAAAGACGAGGACGAGGAGGAGGACGATTAAAAACTTATGGATAGGAAGGATTCAGGGAAAGGTGGAATGGCATTATAAAATAGCCTGTATTTAAAAGATACTAATCAAATATCCTTTGAGCTTTTTTATCGAGAAAAGTAAACAATGAAAAAAGTTGCTATTATAAACCTGGATATCTGCGATCCCCGGAAGTGCGCTCCTGCCAATGGAGTCTGTGTTGCTGTGAAGGGATGTAAGCATAAATTGTTAATACAGGAAGACCCTTTTGACCCGCCAATGCATCTTTATGCTGATATGTGTATCGGATGTGGTGACTGCGAGAAAGAGTGCCCCTTAAAGGCTATAAAAATAAGGCATGGCTCCTATATGTAAATATCCCTTTTTCATTGACCATTTACTTTTACTTCTGTGTTTCCCCTCCCTTCAGCCTTCGCTATTAGCTACGGCTTGACGAGTACGGTCGGGGCACTGAATTAAATTGGCCATTGGCCATTTAACATTTCTCTGTGACAAAATTTCTTTTATCTTTTAACCTTAATTTTTTCTCTGTGTCTCTGTGCCTCTGTGGCAAATCTTTTAAATCTAAAATCTTAAATCTGCAATCTAAAATCATTAAACCCACTCTTCTTTCAGAATCTCCCCCTGCAGGCCTATCACGATGCTCTTAATGGGAATCTTTCTTTCGGCCTGTGCAACCGCTTGCTGTGCAAGGTGCAGGAAGCCGCTGCAGCAGGGAACCTGCATGGTAAGTATGGTAAGGGTATTGATTCTAGCGTCGTCTATGAGAGCTACCAGCTTATCCAGGTAAATTTCCTTTCCATCGTCAAGCTTGGGGCATGCAATTATAAGGGTTTTACCCTTCAGAAAATCCTTGTGAAAGTCGCCCAGGGAAAAGGCGGTGCAGTCCGCTGCAAGCAGCAGGTCGGATCCCTGGTAGTGCGGGGCATTGGGCGAGATTAGGTGCATTTGAATTGGCCAGTGAGAGAGCTCTGCCGGGCGTTTGCCTCCATGATCGCTTTCGGAATCCGTATCCTTCTGAAAAGCCATCGCCTTTGAGCCTGGACAGCCTTGATGTATGGGTGGTATCATCGCGGTCTCCTTTTCTTCCGGTATTTCAATATTATTTTCCTTAAGATATTCTATTGCCTGCTCCAGGTATTCATCCTGATTATGGTCGCGCAGGTGTTTAATATGCGCTTTTATAGTGTTAGGGCCGGCTTTGACAATGTTTACCATAACCTTTTTCTCGTCATACACTTCCGCTTCGCGTTCCTCAACTGTTATGGCATCTTCCGGGCAGTGTCCCAGGCAGGCACCGAGGCCGTCACACATGATATCGCTGACCAGCCTGGCTTTACCGTCAATGATCTGGATAGCGCCTTCAGGGCAGTTGGGTATGCATAATCCGCAGCCATTGCATTTCTCTTCATCGATTTTGATTATTTTTCGCTTCATCGTTTACTCCTTTATTGTTTTTATCTAATAATTAAAATACTTTTTTGATAAAAAATGCAAGGCATGGTAATAATAATTACTAGTAACTCGTTGTCACTTATATATTATCTATTTTCATGCCAAACTTTATCGATTATGAGAATCTTGTTGCCCATGCAGTTATAACATATAGAAATAAAAGTAGTTAGGTAGTTATTGATAAAGTTAATACTGAAGTCAAAAAGTGCGCTTTTTTCGCAATTATGAAATTGAGAATGGTCGACTGACATTATAAAAAATTAAAATAATAAGACATAATTGTATATCGATACATAGATTTTGTCAATTGGAGTATCATTTAACCCGGATTGTTCATGATTTTATCCCGTTGAATATTATAAGAATAGTAGTAAGATGGGATTAATTTTTTATTAAATTCGATTTAATTTTATAATGTGCTTGATAAATTAAGCACTTTTTTAAGCAGTTGTTAAATTTTTTGTGCTAAAATCACAAAACTCTCCTACGTTTTATTAATAACAGAAGTAATACTGTGTAAAGTTGATCAATTGACGATGGACAAACATTAACCAATAAGGTAAACTTCGATATATTAACTATAGTATCCCAACAATAATCAAATAATAAAATTCTACCTTTATCTGAGGAGGAGCTATCATGGGGCAAAAACATTTCACGTCTTTCGCTTCGATTCCTCACAGCCTTGTATTCTTGAAAGGCATTAAGCACAACTATTTAAAGTGGAACATAATTTGTATTATTGCTATCTCATCTATTCAGGCGCAAAACTCCGCGCCATCATCACATTTCTCCTTTCGTTTCGATAATAATACTCGCGGTGAAATCTTGATCAACGAAGTACGAATCCCCTCAAGTGGGGTGGCGATGTACACCTATTATGAATCATTAGGGTGGAGTGGCAATGCCGGTGGTTATGGAGGTATTCAGGAGCATCCGTATAATAATGGAAAGCCCTATATTTTCTCTATATGGGATAATCCCGCTCAATCAGACTCAATTAAAGAGGTTGATGTGGGATTTGGCACAGAGACAGAATCTTTTGGCGGTGAAGGAACAGGTCTTAAGTCGATGAATTTCGTACTTGGCTGGGAACCGGATGTCTGGTATGCCCTCGTGGCTCGCTGCTGGCCTGTTGGTACGCACACATACTACGCTTACTTTGTCCGTGACGGAACGAGTGATATATGGCGTCACCTGGTTACTATGGATGTTTCCGCTGAAAATGCGCTAATGTCTCCAAGCAGTAGTTTTATAGAGGATTGGAGTAGTACCGGTGCTAACGCCAGAGAAACCAATATTCGCAAGGCCTGGAAATATGCCGGAGGAAACTGGTACCCCATGGAAAGCGGATATTATTCTGTTAATAAGAATGACATAGAACCAGGTGGTCGTTCATATAACTACCGCACTAACTGGGATGGAGGCATTAAAGAAGACGCTACAGGTAAATATTATTACATGATCTCGGGCGGTGCATCTACCGCACCCACCTGTGATAACGGTACAACATTCTCAATTCCACGCCCGGGAGAAATTGCACCCGATTATCCTTCATTCAATGTAGCAACCTTACATGCTAAAGTCTCCGGAACAGACCTGATTGTATCATGGTATAGAGACTCAACTACTCTGCCTCTATTAACTTATACTTTTGAAGTGTTTAATGATTCCAACTGCAGCGGAACAGCACTTGCGTCTGTCTCAAAAACCGAGCCTAAAAGAGGAGCCGACACATTAGATATATCATCACTAACGCCAGACAGTAAAAAATATTTCTTGCGTATGTCAGTAACCGATATTTTGGTCAATGAAGTAATACCGAAAATAATTCCTTTCGGTTATGGAGTTGGCATCACACAAAACAGTGCTTCTTACTCATACAACAGATTGAATATCCGCCTTGACAATCACGGAACACTTCAATTCTCAGTATTAAAAAATAGCAACTACACACTATCTCTGCGAACACTGAACGGTTCTGAGATTATACGCAACAAAATGAGACTCTCCGCAGGGATTCAATCAATAAAACTCTTAGAAAGATGCTCTGCCGGAGCATATATAGTCAGTATTTCAGAGGAGTCTGGAATTACAGGTAGAAATATTGTTTTTTATAATGGTAAGTAATAAGGAGTAATTTTGAAAAATATCGCAGAAACAGTAGTTAATTTAACATAATACTCAGGACTTCCACATATAAAAGTGGCTGAAAATAACAAGGGACGGTTTAATAAGAAACAAGGATTTCAGTTGATAATGGTGCGAGGCTTTCCCCCTCGACAAGCTCGATGCAACGCTTTTTGTGGAGGTGAGCGGGAATTTTATCTTTCCACAAATTACAATGCTTAAGAATTCTCCTTTTAATCCTGTTTGGGCAGGGCTTAGGTCGAAATGACAAAAATCCTATTATGATACAGTCCCCTGTGACCCAGGTTTAAAAAAGACTATAACCAATCGCTGCAGCAGGTAAACTGCTGAGCTATACGTTTAGAAATAAAAAACTAATGAGAAAAAGGCATAAAGATACTTCGAGACAATCTTGGTGCCGATAATGCTTTGCGTTTTATGGTTGAGATCGAAAGAGCTAAGGGTGATAGTGTAGCACAGTTTCAAAATCTGCTTAAGGGAAAATCTGTAACTACCATTCACAAACATATTTTAGCAGCAAAAGCCAAAAAGCGGATATGACACTACATGGCTATACGGATATACAAATAAATTTGTTTAAATGCCAGCTTGTCTGGTGCGAAGTGCCGATTCATCGGTGCGCTAGGTATTCTTTACTTCGTCAGGATCATTACCTTACGTGGTTTTAATAAATGACGGTGGAAAATGACTATCGCTTTTTTAGTTTTATATAGCTTAAAAGTTTTAAAATGATAAGAATAAAAAAAGTGACGAGTGATGCATAGCATAAAGGGAATTTTAAGAGCTTAGGACATTCTTTCAATCCTGCCAGTTGATTATAAGAAAACCATATAGCAAGCATAAGCCCGGCAAGGGATCCGGAATAAAAGGAGAGGGGGCTTAAGGTTTTATTTAAAATAAAGCACGATGCCAATACCAGAATGAAGGCTATAAGGACAATGTAACATGTTGGGATAATATATAAAAATTTCGGGCAGAAACCGGGCGCCAGTATATCCGACATTACCAGATAGAATGATGCAAGAACCCCACCTGCAGAAAGAATTAGAATGATTTTTTTAAGAATATTATTCATTACGCCGGTTTTATACACGTTATTTTCTACTTCTTCTTCCCGCCTTTCGAGCCTTTTTTCTTTTTCGGTATAATTTTACCTTTTACTTGTTTAACTGCTTTAGCTTTTATGGGTGATTTTTTCAAAACCTTTTTCTTCGGGACAGGTTGTAACTTGTGAGGAACTTTCTTCGGGCCTGTTGGCCTTATAGCCTTGGCTTTGAAAATTTTTCCTTTTGCGCTTTTTATTTTAATTCCTTTTGACGGTTTTGCTTCAAACTTTTTTATCTTGAATTTTTTATGAAATTTCTTGTATTGCCCCGGAGGCATCAGGGGCATTACCTTTTTCATCTGCCCATAGTTCAGCTTTTTTGGAACCACCGGAACCTTACCTATATGTATAATAGTAAAAAATCCCGGTAATAGTATAATCGGGGCCCTTTTAATCACGTGCGGGTTTCTGACTCTCACTCTGCCCCTGAACACATTGACATGGGTAATCCGCTTATGGGGGTGGAAGAAGACAAAGAAGAAAGTACCCTTGACGGAAGCGGTTGCCGTGGGAGTCCTTACCTGGTAATGCTGATATTGCGCCGTTAACTTTTCAACATTCGAAAGCACGGAGCCGAATACGGTGAATACCTCGGCAACGTTTTTATTTGCCGAGTCTTTGACAAGTAAAACAGTGACTTTCGAATTTCCGCCAATTTTAAAAGTGTTATTGCCGCCAAAAGTTATTTCAACCTGGGATCCGGCAGGGGTCCTGATGCTGTCACCGAATTCAATTTTATCAGCCGGGTCAATATTCACCCATTGTGAAGTATTTGAATTGAATATTTGTGCCTGGCCGGTAATGGAGGTTACCTTGCCTTCAAAGGGGATTTGAGGCTCTTTTTCTTGACCGCAAAAAAGGGATAACAGGGCTGTAATAAGTATTATCAAATGAAGTTTCTTGATTTTTTGCATAATAATAGCACCTTTCATGTGATACATTATAAAAATCTGTTTATTATGAAAATGAATGTTTCCAGTTTGTAATGCAACAACAGTTTTGTAAATAAAAATTATGGTGAAAATTTCTTTATTATGA
>JAUXBV010000226.1 GCA_030619215.1 Fibrobacterota bacterium
ATAAGTCAAAAATATAATACTAGTTTACCATAATTAATGTCTAAAATACATTAAAATAGAATAAGGTTAGAAAATTCTCCGGCGGGAAATTTTAAAAAGGGTTTCAGTATTATCTGTTATTCTGTACTCATGGCCGATTGCAACTCCAGGTATCCAGGTAATATTACCGGAATTATCAACCAAAACATACGTGGAATTTCGATAGTAATCGCTAATGTTATGATTCTTCAGAAACTTAATCATATTAACAGACTTACCAAAACCAAGGGGTCTGAAGGTATCCGATTTCTTTACTTCACGGAGAAATAGTTTTTCTCCGGTAATTTCAGTATCTAAATATACGGTATTGTTTGAATCGTCATAATTCAACTCTAAATCTCCATTTTTATATATTGCGGTTACAAAAGTGTACCCACTATCTTTGCATACTGTTTCCCCCGGAACTTTTAACTTGCAAGAGTCAACACTCCTTTTTCCGGTGGCAGTTTTTTCTTCAGAAACAACTTCCACGCTATCTCTTCCCGGAAAAAACCTCCAGCCATCTTTAAGTAAAAAGCAACCGGACTTCCTCTTTATATCTTTCAGAAAATTGACAATGTGTTTTTTCTCGAATGGAATGTCATGCTTTCTGAAAAGCAGGGCAATGCCTTCAGAGGCCGGGAAGGATTCCTCTTTCTTGTCTGGTTTATGTATGACAAAACGGCCCGGCTCTTCCTCAATGACATGTTCCTTAATCCATCTGTTTACCAATGGCATAAGTACCCGCATCTGTTCCTGCATATATTCCGCAAAGTTCGCAAGGTATTCAACAATATTCGGCTCCCGCTTTGCAAGGTTGGGAATAACGGTATGGCGTATATAATTGCGTTTATATTTCTGGTCTAAATTCGACAAATCTTCACACCATGTTTTTTTATTCTTTTCAAGCCAGGCTGTAAGGTTTTCTCTGTGGAGCTTAATGAGTGGCCTTACTACACCGTCCTCTCTCACAGCTTTTATACCGCATAACCCTGTCAGGCCGCTTCCCCTGTATATTCGCATGAGAACGGTCTCAGCCTGATCATCAGAAGTGTGTCCCGTCGCTATAAATGCATACCCGTGTTTCCCTTTTAATTCCTTAAAAAAGGCATATCTCTCTCTACGAGCCCACTGCTCCACACCAGTGTCTTTCAATGATTTTCCACCTAGCTTCTTATCATGAAACCGGCACCCTGCCTGATCTGCAAGTTGTGAAACAAAAGCAGCCTCTTTTTCCGACTCATCAGGCCTTAATCCATGATTTACATGAGCTACACCAATCTCATCCAGGGAAAGCTGCTCTTTTAATGTGACAAAAAGGTGGAACAGGGCAACCGAATCACTTCCGCCGCTCACTGCCAGGAGCAATTTACAGGACTTGACATTATGCTTATTGCAGAATTCAAAAACGGTTTTTTCACACATGGAATAAATATACAACGGGTGGAAAATGGAAAGGAGAAAAATGGTAGCAGCGCAGGGATTCGAACCCCGGACACTTGGATTATGATTCCAATGCTCTAACCAACTGAGCTACGCTGCCACAAAGACCAGAGAAATATAATTTGACGAATTAAAAATAGTCAACTTAAAGAAATTTATTTCTTTTCGCTTGGGAATATCTTCCCTTACCATGACACTATAATATATACTCATCTGCCTCTATTCTGTTGATCCGGCACGCTCTGTTTCTTCCGAATCACCAGTATCTTCTATCTATGTTCACTGATGTGAACGTGAAATAATAAACGGCCTGGCTCTTTAACAACTCTCTATTATATTTTCTTTATAGAGACAGGTTTTAAAGCTTTCAAAATTAGTAATAGTCTTCTATAAAAACTTTGTCACATCTCACCTTTACCAGAAAGAATAAGTCCTATGTCAATCTCAGAACGTGTTTCACAAATTGATGGATGGATTTGGGGCCCCTGGTTAATGGTCTTCCTTGTCGGTACCGGCCTGTTTCTAACCATACTTTTGCGTTTTATTCAAATTCGGGGATTTAAACATGCGGTAAATGTACTCCGGGGTAAATACGACGACCCGAATGATCCCGGCGAAATTAACCACTTTCAGGCTTTATCCGCCGCACTTTCTGCAACAATCGGAACCGGAAATATCGTGGGCGTTGCCGCTGCGATACTCATGGGAGGTCCCGGAGCAGTATTCTGGATGTGGATAACCGCCTGTGTCGGAATGGCAACCAAGTTTGCCAGTTGTTCCCTTGCTGTCCATTTCAGACGAATTGACGAAACCGGTGAAGCGCATGGTGGCCCCATGCACTACATCGAACTCGGCCTGGGTAAAAATTTCAAATGGCTGGCAATTCTCTATGCCTCTTTTACCGCTATAGCAAGTTTTGGGATAGGCAACATGTTCCAGGTTAATAATGTTGCGGTTAGTGTGCGTACCTTGTTTTTCGGTACTAATGCACAAAAAACCTTCACCTTCGACCTTATCATTGGCATTATCATGGCAATACTTGTTGGCCTGGTTATTGTCGGTGGAATTAAAAACATAGGAAAATTTGCTTCAAAAATTGTTCCGTTTATGGCTATTTTTTATGTGGGTGCCGGTGCCATTATTCTCTTAAAAAATATTACTCTGATACCCTCTGCATTCAGTACCATTTTGTATTGTGCCTTTCACACTCCGGAAGCCATAGCCGGAGGCCTGCTCGGCACTGTTATCCGCGCGGGTGTGGCACGCGGGCTCTTCTCAAATGAAGCCGGTCTGGGATCTGCTGCCATGGCTCACGGTGCAGCGAAAACCAAAGAACCCATTCGTGAAGGACTGGTAGCCATGCTCGACCCATTTATTGACACTATCGTTATCTGTTCAATTACCGCCCTTATTATTGTTGTGACCGATGCCTCTTCAGTATGCGCCGTGAAAGGTGAGCTTACCGGAAAAGCTTTTGAGCTCGGCCTGGGCTCAGTGTTCGGCTCCAAGCTTGTCTCATTTGCCATTGTTCTTTTTGCGTTCTCAACCCTTATCTCATGGTCCTACTATGGCGACCGCGCAGCCGATTACCTTTTCGGCAAAAAAATCGTAGTATGGTACCGCCTTATCTACTGTTGTTTCATTGTATTCGGCTCCGTTATTACAATAAATACAGTAATAGATTTTTGTGACGCGGCAAATGGATTAATGGCCCTTCCGAACCTTGTTGCATTACTTGCCCTGTCGCCGTTACTTGCCAAACTGGCTAAAGTATATTGGGATAAATTCCTGGTGAAGAAGAAATGAACTGGTTGTATTTTACCGGTGTGAATTAACCGGGGTAAAACCCAGTAAATGCATTAGTGCACTTCATTTCTAATGCATAAACTGGGATTAATAATTTCTGATAATTAACATCGAAAACAGGTAGGGTTTCAACATGTTGAAACCCTACCTGTTTTTTGAAAGTACATTTTCCGCCTTTTTCAAGGCATTGGTATCATCAACGTCTATCCAGAATCTGTTACCAATATCAAAGGTCCTTGCACTCCCTTTTTCTGCTAATCTCTTTACTCCACCTGAAAGGGACGTGTCATCTCTCCTGGTTATACTTTCCCGTAATGCCTGAAAAATGGCCGGGGAGCATAGAAAAATACCGGTGTCAAAACAATCATAAGATTTCAGGTCCTTTCCGATATTCACAATTTTGTTATTGCTTGTTTCAACTTTTGTAACATCTTCAATATCAATAAGTGGATTATTTAAATTGCTATCTACTGCAAGCATAATTTCCGAATTACTCAATTTTTCATTTTTCAAACTATTAAGTATTGATGAGTCAAAGAGATGATCACTCATTAATAAAATAAAATTTCCATCCAGCATATCTTCAGCTTTAAAAACCGATAGCCCGTTCCCTTTTTCCCACTCCTCATTTATAATATGTGTGATATTAATCTGGTATGACCGGGCAATGCTACCCAGGAATTTCCTTACCTTTTCGCCGTTATAACCGGTAACTATATAAAAATCACTTATCTCAGCTTCCATAACAGAGCAAATCACACGCTCTATTAACGGCTTCCCCAAAACAGGAATAAGAGGTTTGCTGTCATATTCTTGAGAAAATCGCGTTCCCATTCCTGCTGCGATAATTAAACATTTCATGTTATTTCCCCGATCTTTTAAACTGAAAATCCTGCCTTGTAAAATATAGATATTTAATACCACTATAAAATAGAAAATAAAAAAATGCGTTAAATACGAAGAATGACCAAGAAAGTGTTCACTTCAGTGAACAGTAAAATGTAAAAATTTCTGATTTTCTACGAAATGCTCTCTATATTATGTTCATAGAGGCAGATTTTTCAAAATCTTATTAGGTTTTTAACATTTAATGTAAAAACAAACTTGCTATTCATATTATTTTCTCAATAATCAATCTACTTCATATATAATCATAATTCTTAAGGAGGGGTCAATGAGAATTTATTCATCTATTATTTCTTCAATTTTACTTCTTTTCATCTTTCTTCACCCAACAAATGCAACAATGGAAGGCTTTTACTGTGATGTTTTTCAGGATGAGGGTACGCAAATCAGTGGCGGTAACCTGGAGATAGATTGTGAGTATATTGATTTTTCCCAGGAACATCTTAATACAAGTAGTGATGAAACAGGACAAGCAGAAATAATGATTCAAAGTGACGATGACGATAATGGATATTTATTATATCCTGATGGCGAGCCCCGTTTTGCGCTTATTTACTACCATGGCGGATATATGGGCCATGCCAGTGACCTTGGAGAAGAAGGCAGGCAGAGAATAAGAGACCATTACTACCACGGTGGAAGCCAGTTTGGTTCCTGCGCCGGATCTTATATGCTAGCTTCAAGCTCAAATAATTACTTTAAACTATGGCCTGGAAGAATGGATGGGCCAAATGTTTCCAACACATCAGTTGATAAAATCATTAATGCAGGCTCCCCTTTTATAGGTTACCATGGTTATAAGGAGGGTGATGAAATTGATGGAGTTTATCATAACAACGGGGGCAGTGTAGATACGAATGACGCACCCGAAGGAACTGAATTTTGTGCCATGCATAATGAAGGCAGCATGAAGGGATATGCAGCTATCTGGACCTGGAAAGACAATGACACAACCGGACGTGTATTGGGCCATACCGGACATCCGGAAGGCAGTTCATCAGATGCTAAGATAAAATATATATCTGCATCTATGCTTTTAATAGCAGACGGCCTTGGTATTCCGGATATAAAGCATACACTCGAGAGTGGTCAGACCATTACCATGGACAAAGAAACTGCAGATAATGACCCTTTGTATACCAAGATCGGAGACAAACAATACCACCACTTTCTTCTGGATTGTGAAGAGGCCGAGAATGTAAAAATAGAAGTTATCGGGGAGGATGGTTTTGATTTTCACCTCTTTGCAGCTAAAGACACCTTTGCATTCAGACAGGGCGCCTTATATGCGGACTCTGCCAGCGGCAATTCCAAAACTCTTATGATTCCACGACTTGAAAAAGGCACATGGCATGTTGGTGTAAAACTTAATACAACGGTTACCACAACAAGCGGGAGCATATTTCCAACATACGGCGGAAAACTTGAGGTGTTGAATGGTATTGCCTATACAATAAAAGCTGATTGGGAGAGCGTAGGAATCTATGAAATGACTCAGAAACAGATCCGTAAACAGCTTTCCATTAATATCATGAATAACAAAAAAGTTCGTATTAATATTGGAAAACTCCCTGTAAAAAATATTCATGTATACAATATGCAGGGCAAGCTTTGCTGGAAGGTCAAAACATCCCAGGAAATGAAGCAATACAATTGGCAACCTGCAAGTGCCGGCATGTATGTTGTTCGCCTCGGTTTTGAAAAAGAGATTTATACACAGCGTTTAACTATAGTTAAATAGGCCGTTCACCAATAAAGGCTACCTCCTTTATTGACCCCCGACCCTGAAGATATGGGGAAGGGGGTTTTTTATTATTGTAGATTTAAAATTTTTCTGATTTTTTGAATGTTACAAATAACAAAATCGGTAAATTCATTAAAAATAATACACATCCGAGAAAGTGTTCACTGAAGTGAACATAGGAATGTAAATATTTCTGACTTTTTACG
>JAUXBV010000337.1 GCA_030619215.1 Fibrobacterota bacterium
ATCGATGCCGATCCAATAGGTTATTTCCCGGAAAAATCACCTATTGCCGTAACGTCACGATTGATTGATAAACATTTCGGGGGATCCCAGAATGTATCCGTCGTTTTTAAGGGTGATATAAAAGAGCCGCGAATTATGAAAAAAATAGATGCTCTGGAAAAAGAGCTTGGGGCCATGGATGAAGTCGGTTTGACCTCGTCAATTGCACGGGTAGTCCGCATGATGAGTCGGGCGATTAATGATTCCGGTGATCTGATGTATGACAAAATTCCCGATACAAGAAATGCCGTGGCCCAGTATTTTGAGCTCTATGCCATGAGTGGTGATGCTGAAGATTTTGAGAAAATGGTTGATTTTCCTTATGAACATGCCGGTATTAATATCCGAATAAATTCAACAAGCACCCCGGTGTTGAATAGGGCTGTCGAGAATATTCATAACATGGTAAAAGATGATGATGACATCAAATATGTCGGTGGTTTTGCCCTTATCTTTTCTGATCTCGCACGCCTTATTATCAGCGGTCAGTTTATTTCACTGACAATGGCGACTGTTGCCGTGGGCATTCTGCTCATGCTGCTGTTCCATTCCGTTACTGCCGGGCTGTTCTCGGCAATACCACTGGCGCTCTCCATGATGATTCTTTTTGGATTGATGGGAATTTTTGGCATTGAACTTAACGTGGCAACAGCTATGTTGTCATCAATTATGATTGGCGTCGGTATAGATTATACGATCCATTTCTTATGGCGATACCGGGAAGAACGACTGCATCATGATCCTGTACAAGCGGTTCAGATCACATTAACCACAACCGGTCGCGGAATTATATTTAATGCACTTTCAGTTATTGTCGGTTTTACCATATTAATGTTTTCGAGTTTTATGCCCATTAAATTTTTCGGGTTTCTGGTTGTTGTGTCTATATCGGCATGCCTTTTTGGCGCTATGATTCTTATACCGGCATTATGCCTGGTTATTAAGCCAAAGTTTCTGGAACCGAATGGATAGGAGAATGGAATGATGAAATTTTAGATTGCAGATTTTAGATTTTAGATTTTAAACAATAGAAAAAATTTCAAAACTATTTTTTTCTTCGTGCCTTTGTCCTGCAGTGTAGGGAAACTTTACTTCACTGCAGGGCTTTGTAGCAAAAAAATGGAATAATGGAATGTTGGAGTTTGCAAATGATAAATTATAAATTCTAAATGGCAAATTATTAATATTAAATAACGCATTACGCTTCACGAGATACTAATAACGAATATTCACCTATTGGAGGAATCTATGAAAAAGTTTTTAACTGTTTTATGCGCATTACTATTAACCTTACCTTTCAAATCCCTTTTTGCTGAAGAGCCGGCTGCCCGGGATATTGTTGACAAATCGTATGAAGCATCGAAAGTTCCCGGCTCTGAGGCGGTTTCCGTCATGACAATTATCGACAGCAAAGGCCGCAAGCGGGTACGTAAAGTTGCTCAGGCCACAAAGCTATTTGACAACGGAGATACCGAAAAGAAGATAATCCGTTTCCTCTCCCCTGCTGATGTTAAAGGCACAGGCCTTCTTACCTATGACTACGAGAAAAAGGATGACGATATGTGGCTTTATATGCCTGCGCTGAGAAAAACCAGAAGGATTATAAGCAGTGAAAAAGCTAAAAGCTTCATGGGCTCCGAGTTCTCCTATGCGGACGTTACGCCCCCGGCACTTGATGACTTTACCTATAAAAAACTGGGTGAAGAAAAAGTAAGAGATGTTCTTTGCTGGAAAATCGAGATCGTCCCTAAAAACGATGATGTTGCAGATGAAAACGGTTTCTCAAAAAAAATATCGTTTGTTGGAAAAAAAGATTTTGTAACACGGAAAGCAATTTACTATGATCTTGATGGAGAGCTGCATAAGGAGCTGAGCGTCAATAAAATTAAAGAAATTGACCCAAAGAATAAAAAGTTCAGAGCTGTTGATTTGATTATGGTCAATAAACAGAACGGAAGGAAATCTACCCTTATTATTGAAAAAATAGAGGTAACACCGGATATTAAAGATGAGTTTTTTACGATCAGGTATTTAGAGAAACAATAGTTGCAGGGGCGGCTTCGCTTTTAGTTCTTTTTTAACCACTGCTCAAACAGGGGATCATTAACTATATAAAAAACACCTTCTATTTTGTCTATCAGGTTTTTTTCAATCAAGCCCGCAACAGCTCTTTGAATGGCGGAGGGTGTACCAAATTGATATCTTGTAATAAACTCCTTTGAAAAAACAGATGCGTGTTCTTCCTGAACAATCGCGTCCAGTACTTGCCTCTCTCTTCCCCTCAAACCATCCCAGATCTCACTAAAAGCATGATCCTCTTTTTGAAGAACAACATCTAAGGTTTTATAAATACAGTCTTCTTTTAAATTTTTATTATGCAAGAATAACTCCCAGAGCTCGCTGCAAAAAAGCTGTGTGTAGTAGGGGTGCCCTTTAGTAATTTCCATAATTTTTTCACAAACCATTTTTTCAACAGAGTACCCTCCTTTACGAAATTGCCTTAGAATATAAGGGGTCCAATCTTCTTTTAAGATACCAAAGAGAGGGTAATGTACACCAAAATTATAAAACGGCCGGTTTTTATCTTTAAATAATCCATGCATAAGATGATACTTGCTCCCAAGAAAAGCGTATGAAACGCTTTTATGGTGTTGAAATGCTGAACGCATTTCCCGTTCCAGCTTTTCACCGTTATCGACTGAGAGAATTTCCTGAAATTCATCAAAAACAACACAGCCCCGTTTGTTCCTCTTATAGAGATACTCCTCTATTGCATCAAAAAGCTCTTTTAGTGTTGCAGACTGTTTTAGAGTAGGTAATTGGATATCAATTTCTACGGTTGGCATATCAGGCTGCTCATACACCAATTTGGGTTTCAATGACGGGAGCAATGATAATATTAGCGAAAAGAGTTTTTTCACCGGTGATTGTACTTGAGACACAATAAGATTGGCATATGTCCGGTAAAATTCTTGCAGGGAGCTTATGCGATACAAATCAAGATAAAAAACCTCAAGGTTCTGTTTTTTTAACTTTTTTAATACGGTTTTTATCAATGATGTTTTTCCGTACCGGCGGGGAGAATAAAGGATCACATTCTGGCCTCTGACAAGATGCGCGCTGATTTCCTGCAATTCCTTCTTCCTATTAATAAATTTATCTCCGGTAACTGATTTGCCAAATATAAATGGATTGATCATTCATCGCACTCCCGGGTTTGCTGTCTTTAAATAGAATTACGCACTACTGCATTATGCAATATTGTATAATGCATATATGCTAAGAATTATTATACATTATTGCATAATAAATGTCAATCAAAGTTTATTATTTTTTTTTCTTCAATAATTAACTTAGACGCCAGCCAGCTTGTAATAGAAAGGATGAGCCAGCCTAAAATCGCAGAGCCAAGTCCATGAATATAAAAACCCGGCAATAGATAGGCAACAAGCGCTAACATCCCCCCATTGATTATCAGCAGAAAAAAGCCGAGCGATAGAATTGTTATTGGAAAGGTAAGAATAATTAATATTGGACGTATAATTGCATTAATTATTCCCAATAAAAATGCTGCAATAAGAAGTGTCAAAATACCATCAACATATATACCAGGGACAATATACGCCGCAACACCCAGGCTGAGGGCGCTGATTACTAATCGTGTGAGAAATGTTTTCATTTATTTATATATTAAAATTAGCTGTGCGGCTCAATAATTACTTTAATTGACTCACTCGACTCCGCAACAAGGTTAAAGCCTTTTTGCGCCTCTTTCAAAGGCAGGCGGTGTGTTATCATATCACTGACAGCAACCCTTTTCGCACGAATTAACTCAATTGCAATTGCGCAATCATAAGGGCTCCCTCCGTATGACGGCAGGAGTGTTATACTATTCCGCCAGAATTCATTTACAGGAATCGGGAGTTCTATATTGGGTTCTGTGGCTGCAAAGAAAAGGATCGTCCCCCCACGGTCAACCGATTTTAGCGCCTGGGCAAATGCTTTGTATGCTCCTGTGCACACTATCACAAGGTCAACCGGCCTTTCGTTTATTTCACCTACCCGGGCCGGAACATCTTCATCCGCATGAATAACTGCATCCGCTCCGAATCTCTTTGCAGCATCCATTTTATAACTATTAATATCGGTCGCAATGATTCTCCCGGCTCCCTGTGCACGGGCAAGCATTATATGCAGTAACCCGGAAATACCGCTTCCCAATACCAGCACGCTCTGCCCTGGTTTAAACCGTGCAGCTCTCTGCCCGCGCAGCACACAGGCGAGAGGCTCAATAAATGTTCCCTCCCCGAATGTAACCTCATCAGGCAGAACAAACACTCCCCTGTCAACATTGAGGGGCGGTACCCGAAGATACTCAGCGAAACCGCCCGGGTCATAGTTTGTCGTATGCAACGTCTCACATGCGGTATGATTACCATTAAGGCAGTAATGACAGGTATTACAGGGAATATGGTGAGAAACAAAGACTCTGTCCCCAACTTTATACTTCTTGACATTTTTCCCGGCTTCAGCGATCTCACCTGCAATCTCATGCCCAAGAACAATCGGAGCCTTTTTAATACGGTACCACTCCAGTACATCGCTACCACAGATTCCACTCGCTATTACCTTTACCAGAAGCTCGTCCGGGCCAATCTTGGGTAGCGGCATCTCCTCTATTCTGACATCGCTGTTTTTATAGTACATTGCAACATGCATATTGCTTCCTTACATATGGAATTGACTCTTACAAATTATTCTAGACTTAACCCTCACCCCCGCCCACCTCTCTCGTTTACCCCGATAAATAGGGACACGCAGGAGAGGGGAAAATAAGGATATTA
>JAUXBV010000087.1 GCA_030619215.1 Fibrobacterota bacterium
TCATACTCTCGCTTCTTAAAGACAAGGATAAACGTGTCAGGGCAAATACTGTTGAAGCCCTTGAGAGCCTGGGGAATAAAAGAATGGCGCCTATTTTACTGCGCTTCAGAAAAGATCCTAATAACAGGATACGGGGCAATGTTTTGAAGGCTCTCTATTCTTTGGGCAATACTGGAATTGAACCCGACCTTATGAATATGCTTGAGTCTGATGATAATTTTATGAAAGCATCAGCTTTATGGGTAATATCACAGGTTAAAATATCATCGCAAAAAATCGAAGATACCGCAGGTTATTACCTGTTATCTGATAATGAAATGATACTCAACAATGCAAAAAATGCGCTATCTGCAATAAATACCCCAAGATCCTCCGGTTATATCAAATACCTAGCTGATCTCCACAAATAATTGAAATATCTAAAATCAGCAAAATTTATGCCATATCAGCCATTTTTGCCTTTTTTTTTAATTTTTTTTATAAATCCTGGTTAAGGTAAAGGCCAAAGGTACCGATAATAATAATAAGAAGGAAGAAGCTCCTCCACCAGGGATGGAGTGAAAATGGGGGACTTTTCCAGGGATGGAAAATGGCTTCCAGGGACGGAAGATTTCCCCTTATACAAAACCATAAAGCAAGGAAAGGAGGACGGGTATGGACATCCAAGCAGTAAACGCAGCATACGGAAAATCCTATGATGCTAAAAGACCCGGCAAGAAATCCGTCCATGCGCTTTCAAATGACATTAAATCTGAGAAGGTTGATATTTCAGATAAATCTTCAAAGAAGTCTTCAGAGATACTTATGGTGAAAGCTGTTGTGGATGAAATATCGGAAATCAGGCTGGAAGTTGTCAAGGAGATTAAAGCCAGAATAAAGGCTAATGATTACCCGATAGAAAATCATCTTGATGAAATGGTAAAGAAGATGATCCAGAGTAACATTTTGAATCCATTTTAAATTCGCCGACAACCTTAATTAGTTATAGCTATTAAAAGGCCGGAGGGAATGTCTCTCCGGCCTTTTTTCTTTCTTCTCCAAACCTGAACCGTCACGAATAAAGTAACTTGATTTCCTCTAGTAAATTGATCAAATTCGATTGCACCTAACCCCTTAACATTTCGGCAGATAATTGAACAAACTTTAGCCATTTTTTACAGGTGGCAAAATCAGCCGACTGATAGAACTTTTTTACCGCTCAGGCTTCAATAATTTTATTCGCAATGCATTGATAATATATAAGTTATAACTTTGGCATATCAATTGCATATTTATTGGTCGTAAACCGAGTCAGGAAATTATGATTACATCACCAATACCAAATAATCAAAATAATCCCCATAACAATCCGGCTTCAAGAAACTTGAAAGTCGCCCGCGAATTTGAAGCTTTGTTTACTTCCATGATGATGAAGTCAATGCGAAAAACCGTTTTTGACAACGGCTTTGTACCAAAAAGCATCGGCGAAAGAATCTACACCGACCTTCTTGACTTAGAGTATTCAAAAATAATCTCAAACAATGCCTCATTCGGCCTTGCCGAGCAGATAGTAAAGCAGATCGAAAGTACCGGGGACAAAAGCGGCATCATGAAGGCACTGCAGGGAATTGGAAACCAGTCCTGGATGATAGACCCGCGCTTCATCCCGGAGCAGGTAAAACTGCCGTCGGTAAAGTCCCTGTCCCAGCGCGTAGCACACTGGAATACTTATATCGATGAAGCAAGCTCGGCATTTAATGTTGACAGGAACCTCATTGCAGCAGTCATTGCCCAGGAATCGGCAGGCAATCCTTATGCAGTATCCAGAGCTGGAGCTAAGGGGCTTATGCAGCTTATGGACTCAACAGCAAGGGATTTAGGTGTTAAACAGGTATTTAATCCGCAAGAAAATATTATGGCCGGGACCAAATATCTCGACCATCTCCTGAAAGAATTTAAGGGGAATGAAACCCTGGCCCTTGCTTCATATAATGCAGGCCCTAATGCGGTAAAGAAATATAACGGGGTTCCACCATATAAAGAAACTCAAAACTACATTGGGCGTGTTCTTCTTTTACGGGATAAATTTCAGCAACACGCCGAAGCACAAAGCATGGATAAATCGGAAAACGGAGAATAGTGATGAAAAAACAATTTGACGAATTAAAATCAATATTGGCTGATGAAGTGACAATACATAATGAGGTTGTTAAAACTGCTTCCGAATTAAATAAGGCTATTAAAGAAAAAAATGTTGATTTGGTACAAATGTTAACAGCCAGATACGATACCTACATCGGGCAGATTGAAATCCTGGAAGTAAGGCGCCTTGAGTTGTGTGACAATATTGCCAAAGCCCTGAAACCGCAAAACCATCATATGAATTTACAAAATATCATCGCTATTATGCCAAAGGAGTTGCAGAAGTCTTTTTCTGAATTACGCAAATCATTAAAAAGCAAGATTAATGAACTGGTACGAATTAATACTTCTAACCAGCTTTTGCTTAATGAATCGTTGGAAGTAATTAAAAAAAATTTTGAGATGGTCAGCCAGTTCCAAAACAAGTTCGCCGGATATAAACAAACCGGTACCATGGATAAAAAAACGGTTAAAAAGAGTATTGTCAACCAAATAGCATAAGAAGGAAAATATGAGTCTCTTTTCAGTATTAGGAATCGGAACACGCGGGCTGATGGCTTCACAGCTCGGAATGGACATTACAGGGCAAAATATTGCCAATGCAGATGTGGAAGGTTATTCACGAAAAAGACTCAACATGACCGCCGCATACCGCTACGATGAAAAATACGGCCAAATGGGATTCGGCGTCGATGTTATAAATATAGAGCGGATCCGGGATGAATATATCGATCAGCAGATACGCGGCCAGAATAGAGAGGTCGGCTATTACGAAGAGATAGACCACACATTGGAAGCTGTCGAAAACATTATAATGGAACCAAGCGATACGGGAATAATGCATTTTATCGACCAGTTCTTTGACAGCTGGGAAAACCTTGCCAACAACCCGGCTGATATTGCTTCAAGAACCATGGTCAGGACCAATGGAGAGATCCTCACCAATACATTTAACAATGTATCCTCGGAGCTGCGTAACCTGCGCAATACCCGAAATGACGAAATCAGGAACAAAGTTGAAGAGGTAAACGGGCTCGTTAATGGAATTTTCAACCTCAATAAAGAGATTGCTGCCGTGGAAATCAAGAACCAGCACGCAAATGACAGCCGCGACCGCCGCGATCTTCTCCTTAAAAAATTGTCGAAGATTATTGAGATTAATGTAATTGAAAATGACCTGGGCCAGGTTACCGTAACAACGTCGGGCAATATAATCGTATCCCCGGTTGATGTGCAGGAGCTTGAAATAACCACAACGGTTTTTACACGTCCTGACGGTACAAACTACAGTGATATCGGCGTCAGGTTCAGTAAATCGATGCGCCCATACATTCCTACCGGAGGGGAAATAAAAGGGCTTTTCGACTCACGTGATATCTATATCCCGGAATATGAAAGCTGGCTTGACACACTCGCAGTAGGCCTTGCCCAAACGATAAACGCCCAGCACGTATTAGGTTATAACCTGATGGGCTATAACGGGTTCAATTTCTTTAACCCCCAGGTTACCGGCGCTTCGGATATAAACCTGTCGGCAACGGTGCTTTCCGATATAAAAAACATTGCTGCGGCACTGGGGCAGGCAACACAGCCGGCATTAACGAACAATGTAGCCTCAGGCGCCCTTAACTTTGGCGCCATATATCAGCTTACCACAGACGGTGTAGCGTCTACCGGGTCTGCCGACCCTGACAATGCACAAAACATTGTGCAGGGAACGGTTGTCGTAACAATTGGCGGTAATGCTCTGATAGAAGGTGTTGACTATAGCGTAAACTACCTGACCGGTACAATACAGATGCTCCATAATGGATACGATAATAATCCGATAAATGTGGATTTCGATTATATGTCCGGCGGTTTCCCGGGTCCGGGAAATAATGAAAATGCCATTGAGATAGCTAAGCTGCGCCATGAGTTAACCATGTCACCCGATCCGCTTGGTAACCCGACAGCAACATTTGATCAATATTACAGCACATTTATCGGCCGGCTCGGGTTTGCCCGTAACGAGGCGGCATCAAACCTTGAAACCAGGGAGTTTCTCATTGAGCAATACGAAACACACCAGGATTCAATAGCCGGAGTATCACTGGATGAAGAGATGGTTGAATTGATTAAATTTCAGCATACGTATCAGGCAGCAGCCCGTATCATAACAACGGCAAACGCAATGCTGGATGTATTGATGAATATCTAAATTCGGAGAAGAGCTATGAGAATAACATACAGAACGGTCAGTCGACACACGCAATATGTTATTAACGACCGGTATAACGACCTGGCAAGGCTGCAGGAGATGCTTGCAACCGGTAAAAGGCTGCTCCGCCCCTCAGACGACCCGGTTGACGTTGCAAACGATCTGCAGCTTCGGACGAAATTAAAACAGTTGAGCCAGCTCAAGAAAAATATGAAGGATGGCCTTGCATTTATGCAGGTAACCGACACTGCCATGATGAGCATCGATACTCTCCTTCAAAGGCTGCGCGAGCTGGCAATTCAGGCGTCGTCCGATACGCTTTCCGATAAAGAACGCCTCTATATTGCCAGCGAGGTTGAGCAGCTTACAAGGCAGTTCATTTCACTGACCGATACAATGTACAAAGGGGACTATGTTTTTGCCGGAACCCAGACAAAAATAATGCCGTTTCCTATTGAATCATCACAGGCGAAAACACCGCAAGACTATACCAATCTGGAAATGGCCTACTATGATGCCTCGGCAGTTGCTCCCGGAACACCGGTACAGATTTTTGACGCCTTTACCGGCGATGCCATCACCAATATCATTCCGGGAACCTTTAATTTAAGGGTAGCGGGAACTACCTATTATGAGGGCACGGACTTCACCATTGATTATGCTAATGGAACAATCACCATTCTTCCTACCGGCCCCAATGCTGCACTGCTTTCTGCGGACGTATTAAACGGCAACATTGCCGGAGTTCCCAACTATTCCTTTAACGGGTTTCAAATCACCTTTGAATATGTTGGCAAAGGAGAAGATATTTACGGGGACCCAGTTAACAACGACGGCCATATTCTTCGTGAAATTGAATCGGGTATTGTTACGCCCATTAATATAACCGCAAATGAGCTTCTCATCCATTATGAGACAGGAACCAACCTGCTGGAAACATTTATAGCTTTCGGGCAAAGCCTGATTCAGAATGACCGGCCAAACATAGTAAATGCAATAACGAATATTGACATTGGATTCAGCACGGTCCTTGCTGCACAGGCGAAAAACGGAGCGCGGGTAAACCGTTTTGATATTACATTGGAAAGAAATGAATCACAGTATATCGAAACATCACGATTGCAGTCGGAAATAGAAGATACGGAATATGCTGAAACAGCAACGAAATTTGCAGTTGCGCAGATGGTATATAACGCGGCATTGCAGGCAGCGGCAAAAATCATTCAGCCTTCATTGGTCAATTTTCTCTAACGATAGGAATTTTTTACCTATTACAATATTTAAAGGATAAAAAAGCGCTAAACAGTATCATTTTAAGGGAATTTACTTTTGGCATACATTTCGCTCATAATATAATCGGCATGGAAGCAAGGCATGGTCAGGAAGACCTAAGAGGCAGTCGTTCTTGCGGCTGCAGGGATGCAAAATTAAAACAGAAAGGGAGGATACACTATGCCTCGAATCATTCATAATGTACCGGCTATGGTAACAGGCCAGGCATTACGCAGAGCCGGCCGCCATATTGCAAAATCTCTTGAAAAGCTTTCAACCGGCCTGCGCATTAACCGCGCAGCAGACGATGCTGCCGGATTAAGTATTTCAGAACAGCTGCGTACGCAATGTCGCGGACTTGCCATGGGCAACCGCAACATTCAGGACGGCATGTCTATGTTAAATATCGCTGAAGGTGCACTTATCGAAATAGAAGATATGCTTCAGAGGTGCCGCGAGCTTTCAATCCAGGCTGCGAATGACACACTGACATCAAAAGAGCGGTCATACATTAATGTCGAATTCAGCCAGTTGAAGGAAGAAATCGACCGTATTGCCAATGGTACCCAGTATAACAGCCAGAAACTGCTTAACGGCGATACAAACAGCCCCTGGGCGGTAGGCGGAGTCCTTCATGTGGGCCCCAACGACGACATTATTACCGATGAAATAATAATAACGATCGGCTCAATTACGACGGGCGGCATGGGAATAAACGGTACGAACTGTATTCCCACATCACAGACCGATGCGGTTGCCGCAATAAGCGCACTTGATGTCGCTATTGACTCCGTCAACAGGCTGAGATCGGAACTTGGTGCGAAATTCAACCGCCTTGAACATGCCCTTAACAACCAGGAGAATCAGGAACAGAACATGCAGGCTGCAGAATCGATAATCCGTGACACTGACTTTGCTTCAGAATCAACAAATTTTACCCGCTGGCAGATATTGCAGCAGTCCTCGACTGCCATGCTTGCGCAGGCAAATGTGATTCCGCAGAGCGTTCTCAGTCTTCTTCAATAAATAGAGAGAGAGCATACGTTCCTTATCCGTAAATAAGTATACGGATAAGGAACTTTTTGTAATGGACACTCAGAATTTATACCCGGCAGAACTTATATACTGATTTATATAAATAATGCTCAATATTACACATCCGTATAACTGTTTCTAAAACAGTTTAATTCTTGCTATTAGAATGGGAAAATACGATTTTATAAATCCATACTATTATTAAACTTATTGTACCTTTGGAGCCATAGTTAATGGGTGATTTCTTTAAGGATCTTGTTTTTTCAGAGGAAGATATTATCTCCTTTCCAGCCGGTATTCCTGGCTTTGAAAAACAGAAGGAATTTGTTATTGTTCATTTACCGGAGTATACACCCTTCGAATGGCTTGTCTCTACTGACGGATCCGGGCTGAGATTTGCCATAATCAATCCAATGGTCTTTCGGCCGGACTACTCCCCGGACATCCGGAAAGAGCAGCTTGAAGACCTTGAAATAGAAAAACCTGAAGATATTTTATTATATTCAATTGTTACTATCCGGGAAAATCCTGAAGAATCAACGGCAAACCTTATCGGGCCGGTGATTATCAACAAAACGAAACGTGTTGGTAAGCAGATAATTATAGAAGATGAGAAATATACGATAAAAGAAAATATCCTGGGAAAGAAATAGATCATGCTCATTCTAACAAGAAAACTTGGTGAATCAATACGTATCAGTGATAATATTATCGTTAAAATCGTTGAGCTTGACAACCGTCATGTCAAGTTAGGTATCGACGCGCCAAGAAACATAGCCGTTAATCGTGAAGAAATTTACGAGCGGATTCAAAAAGAGAATGAAGCCGCATCCGCAGCCGAGAGTAACAACCTTAAGAACATTGCTGATA
This sequence comes from Fibrobacterota bacterium, assembly GCA_030619215.1. Taxonomy (GTDB): domain Bacteria; phylum Fibrobacterota; class Chitinivibrionia; order Chitinivibrionales; family JANQEN01; genus JAUXBV01. Next base: position 7,499 of record JAUXBV010000087.1, read on the forward strand.
AACTCCGCAGCAATACGGAAAAGTAAAAAATTCCCCTCCCTGTTACTTTTTTCCTAATAAACATTCTTCCACTGTCGTTTTTATCCCTTATTCAAACATTTTTTCTGGTCTGATTTTTGCGGATCTTTTTATGGGAATACTATCCGGTTTTTTATAAAGGGGAAAGATATGAAAAAGAAACGTATAAATGGCACCTCCCTGGGCATCGGTATCGGTGATGTTTCAAAAATCTGCGGGATACCAGACTATACAATACGTTACTGGGAGCATGAATTCAAAGAAGAGCTTGCGCCCTCACGCACACAGGGGAAACAGCGCCGGTACAGTGACGATGATATTAATAAACTATTACAGATTAAAAAATTACTCTGGGTAGATAACTACAGTATTAAAGGCGCCAGGAGAATACTTAAGGGCAACCTTATCTTAACAAATATTGCAAATGTTAAAAATTTCACCGTTAAAGACACGCATGATCTGGCCATGCAGATTGCCCAGCTTATAAACCAGCAATTGACAAGTATTGAATCAGCGGCATGAAAAAGAATTTTAGATTTTAGATTTCGGATTTTTCCCCCTTCGCCTTATAGCTCGGAGGACATGAGATTTCGGATTTGGTCAGTGAAAAAAAAGAATAGAACTGTATAGTGAGGTAATTGCAAAAGTCTTGAGAATTGCTTAAAATTTCTACTATACTATTAAACCATCAGCAATTGATAATAGTGTGTTAAGCGGCAGGGCATATTTGATATGACCTGTCCGCTTCTACACAATATTATCCTATAATTAGGATAATTTACATTATGATGGATACTATAGAAATAACAAATAAATCGGACATTAAACCTTACCTGCAATCCCTCAGGCAGAAGCTCCGCGATGAGCAGATAACTACAACAGAATACCTGCTCAATGCTGCTGAATTATACATAACTCTTGATAAGCCTTTACGCGCGAAGGCCCTCCTGAAAAATATTAATGAAAATAAAATTACCACAGGGCAATTAACTCAATATGAGCTTCTAAAAAACAGCCTTGATAACATGCCCCCTTCCCTTCACAAATCATGTTCCTTAAACATGATTGTAAAAAATGAAGAAAAATCAATTACCGAAGCACTTGATTCAGTTGATTTGATTATGGATGAAATAGTTGTCTGCGACACAGGCTCAAGTGATCAAACCGTTACTCTGGCCAGCCAATACGGCGTAACCGTACTTCACGATCCATGGCAAAATGATTTCAGCAGGGCGCGTAACAGGGCTATTGAGGCAAGCACCTGCGACTGGATCCTCTGGATGGATGCGGATGACCGGCTTGAGGAAGCCTCTGTGGAGCTTCTACAGCACTTATGGCAGGAAGCTGCACCTCAGGGAATGGCATTCTGTATCGTAAATGAACGCGAAAACACCACCCCTATTGAATTCATACAGGTCAGGCTTTTTCCCGGAGATCCTGATATTCGCTTTGAGCAGAAAATTCACGAGCAGATTATGTACAGTATTGCGCGTAAAAAACTGCCGTTCACGCGCCACCAGGAAGTTCGTATTCACCATACAGGCTACCATAGCGCAAAGATACATCGGGAAAAAGCAGAACGGAATAAGCCTCTCCTTGTTGCTGAAATCAATAATAATCCCGAAGACCCGACCCTGCAA
>JAUXBV010000507.1 GCA_030619215.1 Fibrobacterota bacterium
CTTCCCTAAAGCCCTACTTCGTAGGTTTAAAACCCTAAAGGATTAAAAGACTTCGCGCTCAGTACAGGTTTTAGATTGCAGATTTTTAATATTATAAATATTATTCGATCCTTATTTCTTCTGAGTTCTGACTTCTGGATTCTGACTTTTTAATTCTACCCTTTCAATTGAAGAACTGCTTTTTCACTAAATCAACTAAATTACTTAATTTATTCAATTGACATTTATTATACCTATGGTAATTGGTAAAAGCATAAAATGCGCTAGCACTGGGATTAATAGATAAACCTACCCATCACCTCTTTTAGCGTCGATCCCTGCGGTCTGTTGATTTCATTGAGGAGATAGTCGCTCACCTCGAGCCATAGGATAAATGTTTGTACTTTTTCATCTTCCGGCGGATGGAGCAGCTCTATAAAATTCCCCATATTCGTAATATTCACACTATCTGGGGACGTATCTGGGGACGGAGCTTCTTTATTGCTTTTAGAAACGACCAGAAAGTATAATATTCTAACGCAATTTATCCCGAAGGTAAATTGATAAATGTATGCTTACAGATTTATTCCGGTTATAAAATGGTCACTCTCTGTAAACCTGGATTTATATTAATAATGAGACGCGAATTACTTTTAGAGAGACCGTGAAATGGCAGGAATATTATATTAAATCACGGACGCTTCACAACAATAAAAATGCAACTGAAGGGTGGGTATAGCATGGAAGCTTACCCTCAGTTGATTTTAGTCGTTCCCCTAATAAAAAAAAATTAATCCTGCTTTATTATCTTATTCTTTCTTATCGAACTGCTCAAAAGGAATGCCTTCATCAATAAGCATGATGGGGATATCTTCTCTGATGGGATAGATAAATTTGCGGTCTTCACGCAGGAGTCCGGCGTCAATCGGCTCTTTAACGATCTCATCACCTCTGTTTTTTAATGTACCCGCTTTAATTTCAGCGTTGATTTTTTCTATCACTTCGCCTTCAATACATTCAATATCCTGTTTGGTTTCAGGGCAGCATAAGATATCCAGAAGTTCTTTATCAATCATATTATACATCCTCCTTATCACTAATGTATTTCCATTGATTATATAATAGGATGTTAAACAGATTGCTATGATATAGCCATCTGTTTCTACAGCCGATTATACTGCTTACGCAGCACCTTGTGCTTTAGTATAATATATTTTACATCAATTCGATTGCAAACAATTCTGAGTGCGCTTATTTTAAAACCTTCTGATAAATATTTCAGGAATTCAAAATATCTAAAAACCGACTTAACAGAGACAAGTTACTGTAAATTAACAAAGAGGTACTGTGAAAAGGTTCAGGCGACTTACTTTCGGGGAGTATATAAAGGAGCTGCCTTCTTCTATTGTCTTTCGCAACCTGTTGAAAGAGAAAAAGAAAGAGAGAAGGATAATCTCCACCGGACTGATTGACACGATAAAAAAAGAATTTACTTCCGGGGATTCCCTTAAAACCCGGTTTGACACATTAGGCTATGAGGTTAAAAAAATATGCGCATTATCATATTTATTCGGATCCGGCGGATTAAAAGCTGTTGAATTTGAACGGTACCATGAGGAACTGCTTAACTCTTTTCTGATCTATTCGGCTCATGACAAATATGGCGCTAATTATTATTTCGGATTCAGGGATATTGAAAAAATGCTCGGTGACAGGTTAGCCGCATTTCTATTTGAATCCGCTAAAACGGAAGCGGATGTAAAGCCTGCTCCTTTTTTAAACATGCGCTGCCTCAATGATTTTACGGTTGTGCTGGTGCAGGCTTTAAAAGGGGTTTTAAAGAGGAAAAGGGACGGGGGCCTGGTCACAGCAGTCGTAACGGAGTTGAAAAAACGTTTACATGCAACCGTTGAAACCTGTTTGTTTGGAAAAAAGGAAAAGGATATTGCGCAGGTAATTAACCTGCTGCTGGCGTATGGTACAAACAGAGGTTTTTTATCTGAAGGGGAAAAATCATATTCAACAACCGATGAACAGATACATGACTGGCTGTCACGCGCATATCAGGATTCGTATAAAGATTTTAACGACTTTGTCATTGATTATTGCGGTATATGCAGTGTTGTACTGTTTGATAAAGTGCTGGATACAGCAGGGGATTCATGGCTTTCATCCTCCTTTTTCCCGGTCTCATGCCGTGAAAAAGCTATTGCTATACTTCAGGTATTTCATTATATGGGGGTTATAGAAGCTTTATCCGGGGGCAGCGATATTTTGTGGCGGCGGAATTCAACGGTGATAGACTTTTGTAAAGATACATCCGGGCAGAAAGTTATAATTCTGCCTGAGTTTTCAGCAATTCTGCCGCAGGAGGTTCTGCCGGTGACCCTGTATACATTTTCATTATCAGGAATTATTCTGAGACTTGACGTGGTATACAAAGGCTGTATCGACCGCAATACCGTTAATGAATCTCTCAGCAGGGGAGTGAAAGAGGATGTTCTTATCTCTCATCTGAGTAGCTGGGGAGCGCCGGAAAATATAATAACCACGGTAAAGGAATGGATACGGGAGTTTTCGCGTCTCTGTATGATAGATGCTGCGACAATAATAACATTCGGCGAAAAGACCGGTAAACAGATAAGCTCATATTATCCTCTGAGTGATATCATTGAACCGGTTAATGCGGAATCTGTTTTTGTCGTTAAAAAGGGGCGGGAAAAAGAGGCGCGCGATTTGCTGATAAATATGGGTTTTGATCCGCGTGTACCTGAGATTCAACAGCCTGAACCGGTTCCTGCTGTAAAGATGCTTATGGAGGATATTGACGAGGAGTTAACCCTTTCACTTGAATTTCGGGCAGAATCAAAAGCGCTGTCCCGTACTGTACCATCCGGTAAATATAGCGAAGAACTAAAGGAGCTTGAAGTAAACGAAATGCTTCATGTGATCGATTATGCTATTCTTATGGGGCATAGTGTAAAAATAGAATATGAAGGCAGCCCCTATTTGAAGCAGGGACAGTACACGGTCGCTCCGTTGAAGCTTGTAAACGGGACAGAGCCTTACGTTGAAGGAAAAATAGAAACTTCCGGGATAACCAAGAAATACTACATAAAAAAGATAAAAAGAATCGGTGTAAGACCATAGTGGCCTCTTCCCATAATTTTATTCACCTGCATAACCATTCGGAATACAGCTTTCTTGACGGCGCTATCAGGATACCTGAGTTGGTGAAGAAAGCCGTGGAATGGAATATGCCCGCACTTGGACTCACCGACCACGGCGGGCTTTTCGGCGCCATCGAGTTTTATGATACCTGCATGAAAGAAGGCATTAAACCAATTCTGGGCTTTGAGGCATACATAGCTCCGGATTCACGCAAAAACAAATCAGGGGGTGAAGAGAGAAAGAGTAATCACCTGGTTCTCCTGGCAAAGAATGAGACAGGCTGGAGGAACCTGATGCGCCTCACCTCTATCGGCTACCTGGA
>JAUXBV010000385.1 GCA_030619215.1 Fibrobacterota bacterium
CATCTTTACAACACCGGAAGCCAACCGGGTTATGCCTGTTTTGTGGAAAATAGCTGTATCGGGGATTGAAACAGCTGCTCTGTGGTCCGCTTTGCCAGAAACCTCCCATTACATTATAAAAGGTTTTATTTTTCTTTGAACGGGTATTTGTCCATTCGGCAAGGTTACCGGACATGTCAAATACCCCGAAATAACCCCGGCACTCAGGAAGACTCCCGGAAAATGCTGTTGCAGTATCCCTGGTTACACATGCCTTGGGCTCATACACATCACCGTACGGGTATTCCCAGTTATACGCGCCGCCACAGGCCAGCGACCACTCCTCTGTCGTACACAACCTTTTCCCAGAGGTAAAGCACGAATCCATTGCATGATAGATTGATATAAAGGCAAGGGGTTTTTTACCCTCCTTATTCGGCCACTCGTAACGATCGATGCAAAATTTCGTGTCGTCGATTTTGATATACTCCATATCCCCCGGACAGTATCTTTTAACGGGCACACTTATTTCATACTTCTCATAGCGGACATCCATGCTGTTACCGCAGGTGTCCTTTGCCCTGTAACAGAGTATTGTTTTTTTTGTAATGGCGATAGAGTCATCTTTATACATTTGCCACTCAGGATCCTTTTTAAACCTCCACTCAATGCCGCATGGCTCGCTTGCAACAAACCGAATATAAATTTTCCCGTAGTGCAGGCCTCCGGAAGGGTCGGGATATACCCACGGAGCTATTGTATCCTCTTGACACGGGTCATAGGCAACGGTATCTTCGGAAGTCGTATCCACAGTATCAGGCTTTATCTCCACAGTATCTTTGGGAATTACCGGTATTTTTTTTTCAATAATTATAGGCTTGACTGTGTCAATAACCACAGGAATAGGTACTACAATAGTGTCTTTAACTTCCAGGCCTTCAACCGGCTGAGCCTTTTCCCTGGTAAACAGGAGATAGAGGAATCCTATCAATAAAAGTAATAGAAGAAGGATAATAATAAGGATTATACGCTTTTTACTTCCCTGTTTTTTCTTCTGCTTTGATTCAGATGTCATTACCGATTTTCAATTGTTGAAAGAACCGTAAGAAAGTCTTTTGTCTCTCCCACATCATGAACGCGGAAGATTCTCGCACCGCTCACAAATGCCGTAGCAACACTGCCAAGCGTACCAAAGAGGCGGTGTTGTGCTTCTTTTCCCGTAATACGCCCGATAAAAGATTTTCTTGAGGTTCCGATAAGAATGGGGAAAGGCAACGCTGTAAATTTTGACAAATGCCTCAGTATCTCAATATTATCTTCAAACCGTTTGGCAAAACCGATACCGGGATCGAGAATGATATTTTCCCCGATAACTCCCCGGTCGGTAAATTTCTTTACACATACAAGCAGCTCGCTTATTACCTCTTGTATAACATCATCATAGTTCGGGTCAACCTGCATAGTCCCGGGTGTTTTTCTGCTGTGCATTAAAACGACCGGGCACTCTCTCTTCGCCGCCAGCAGGGCCATAGCATCATCAAACCTGCCTGCACTAATATCGTTTATCCATGCTGCACCGGCATCCAGCGCAGCTTCCGCCACCACGGCTTTTGTGGTGTCGATGCTTATGAGTGTACCGGTCTCCTTCCTTAACCGCTCGATCACCGGTATAACACGCTTCTGCTCCCCGTCAACGGAAACGGGGAGAGACCCCGGCCGTGACGACTCGCCCCCTATGTCAAGAATGTCAGCGCCTTCATCTATAAGGCGCCGGGCATGATCGCATGCTGATTCAAAGGTATCATGCCTGCCGCCGTCATAAAAAGAGTCGGGCGTTACATTCACAATACCCATGATAACAAATCGCTTTTTGTCCAGCAGTTCAAGTGAAGGATGCCGGTTTGAGCGCACTTTTTTACTTACTTCCGAAAGACTCTCAGGTGGGTTCATGATTCAGGTGACTTTCCTTTATCCTTTTCTGCAGAGTTGCCCTTGGAGTTATTCTCAGACTTTTTCGCCTCTGAACCTTCGGGTTCCTTTGATGAATCTCCTGCGGGTTTATCTGAATCGGTCTCTTTCTTTTCACCGACTTTCTGCTCCGGATCCTTTTCTTTGGAAGGTATTGTGCTGTCGGATTCTTCTTTTTTCTTTCGTCTCAGCAACGGCCTTGTTTTCTTTGCCTCGAGCAGCACCTCGCCATTGATTACCTTGTTGATCTCCTCTAGGTCAAGCATTTCATGCTCAAGGAGCGCTTTGCCCAGCCGCTCTAACTCTACATTATGTTCTTTAAGAATAGTTCTTGCCCGATACAACTGTTCATTGACAATATCTTTCATGAGGCTATCGATGATCTCCGCTGTTTTTTCCGAATAATCACGGTGAGTAGCAATCTCTCTCCCCAGAAATATCTGTTCTTCTTTCCGCCCGTAACTCAGCGGGCCAAGCTCTTCCGACATACCATAGTCACAGATCATTCGTCTGATAACATCGGTTGCTATTTTAATATCCTGGCGCGCACCGGAGCCTAATTTACCGAATTTTATCTCTTCTGCCGCCCTTCCTCCCATAAGGCAACAAATCTCATCAAGCAGGTAACCTTTGGATTCGCTGTATTTATCGCCTTCCGGTAAAGCGAATGTAATTCCCAATGCCCGGCCGCGGGGAATGATAGTCACTTTATGCAAAGGGTTTGCTTCAGGGCAATAAATATGACATATAGCATGCCCGGCCTCATGGTATGCAATACTTTCTTTTTCCTTTTCAGAAATTACCATACTCCTTCGTTCCGCCCCCATTAATACCTTATCTTTTGCTTCCTCAAAATCGAGCATGGTGACATTCTTCTGATCAAAACGTGCTGCAAGAAGCGCCGCCTCATTGACCACGTTACGGAGATCCGCACCGGAAAATCCCGGTGTTCCGCGTGCAATGAGCTTTAAATCGACATCCTCGGCAAGGGGCACATCCCTCACGTGAACCTTCAGGATTCCCTCGCGCCCCTTGATATCGGGCATGGGTACAACGACCTGGCGGTCAAACCTTCCCGGGCGCAGTAAGGCAGGATCGAGAACATCGGGCCGATTCGTTGCTGCGATAAGAATAACGCCGGAGTTTTCTTCAAAGCCATCCATCTCGACCAGCATCTGGTTGAGTGTCTGTTCCCGTTCGTCGTGGCCTCCGCCTAAACCGGCTCCCCGCTGGCGGCCAACCGCATCAATTTCATCGATAAATACAATACTTGGCGCGCTCTTTTTAGCGGTAGCAAAAAGATCGCGCACACGCGAAGCTCCCACCCCGACAAACATCTCGACAAAGTCCGAACCGCTCATTGACAGGAATGGAACTCCCGCTTCTCCCGCAACAGCGCGTGCCAGCAGCGTTTTTCCCGTTCCGGGAGCACCTAAGAGAAGCACGCCCTTGGGAATTTTACCGCCGAGTTTCTTAAACCTTTCCGGATCCCTCAGAAATTCAATAATCTCCTCAAGCTCGGCTTTTGCCTCTTCAACACCTGCGACGTCGTCAAAATTATTCTTGGGGCGATCCATATTTTGGATCTTTGCCCTGCTCTTGCCAAAAGAAAATATCCCCTTCTGGCCACCCTGCATCTGCCTGATCATAAATATCCAGAAAATGATAATAAGGATAAAAGGCCAGCTGCTTAAAACCACGGTCCAGAAATTAACCGTCTCACCCTCAAAACTGTATTGAAAACCAAGGCTATCCCATTCCGCAAGCATCTCTGTGTCAAGAAAGGGTAAATTTACCAGAAAGGCACGGTTACCTTCATTATTCTTACTGCCGACTATCTGACTAAACACAGTTGCATTATCCACTTCGCCATGAAGCTCAGCCCGGTTCAATCCCTTTTGATTTATTTTAGCAGATGTGATTCGGATTTCAGGGGATTTCAGTAATTGCTTAAACTCACTATAAGAAATTTTCGTCTCCCGCAATGATGATTGCGTATCCAAAAGCCGCAATCCTATAATCACCGTTGCACCAACAAGCAACCACATGACGATTGTCTTCATTGGGTCTTTGCGTAGAGATTTTTTAGCTCCTCCCTCTTTTTTAAGGTGCTTTCTCACGGTGTCGAAATAGCCTTTTCCCTTCTTCCTCTGACCTTCCTTCCGGGGATCTTCTTTCTGGCGATCTCTTTTTCCCTGACCCTCTTTCTTCATATCCTCTTTCTTCATATCTTTTTTCTTCACATCTTCATTTTTCTTATCTTCTGCAGCCAACAATAACCTCCAGCCCCATTTACACTGAGTTAAATCTTTTATAATTGTGAATTTATTCTATAATATGTATTGCTGCTCCTAACATATAAACCTATATATTATAAATACGAAAACGGATACACGCTTCTTGTAACTTTTTTAAAAATAAGTCAAAAATATAATACTAG
>JAUXBV010000315.1 GCA_030619215.1 Fibrobacterota bacterium
ATAGTGTATCTTATATTATAGGTTAAGCCGAGAAAAAGTTACAGTAAAATAATTAATCTATTCCTAAGAAACGATACCATTTTATTAGGAGGTGTATTATGCCTATTGACGGTGTTGCCCAATCCGAAGAAGCCCGCCAGGCAGAACAAACACGGCAGAGGCAGGAAGAAGCACGGGAAACGGAAAGAGCCCGCGCTGAACAGCAACGAAGAGAAGAAAATGAAGAGAGGGACAGTGCAACGCAGCAGGTTGATGTTAATGCCTGAAGAAATTTAATTAAAACTACTTATATTTTCTTTTAGCTTTATCACTTTGGAATCCAGCAATTTACCCTTTAACTCTTTGTAAGAAAAGGGCTTGCTTAAAAAGGTATCAACTACTCCTTTTTTAAGGTAAATCTCAATTCTTCCAATCCATTCTATACTTGATATGGCTATTATATAGGGCCTCTGGGATTCCTGCTTTAGCCCATCCACCAGTGAAAGGCCATCCCCTTCACTTCCCAGATTTATATCCGTTATTAATAGGGAAACATCCTCGTTTTTTAATATCTCCCCTGCTTCCGTTTCTGTTCCGGTCTTGAATATCCTTACATCATCAGTATCAATAAGGGTTGAGAGAAACTCTCCGATTATTTCTCTTATCGCATGATTGTCTTCTACTATTAATATCGCTTTATTCAAATGTTATTCACCCATTATAAATATTCATCGTGTTGTCATGTAAGATATTCTGTATACGATATATTATACAGATTTTAACAGGAGAATCCCATAATAAATTAACTTTTTCGCAAAATAAACAATTTTCCTGGAATTCCGGGATATTAATTCTCAAACATAATCAGAACTGCCGCGCCGTTTATTTTACCTTTACGTAAACTATCCATCGCTTCATTCGCCTGGGAGAGAGGGAATGTGGTCACCTCAGTTTTTACCGGAACTTTCGGGGCGATCCGCATAAAACTCTCGCCATCGCTTCGCATTAAATTAGCCACCGACCGGATAACACGTTCTTCCCACAAAAGGCTGTATCCAAAGGACGGTATATCGCTCATATGGATACCGCCACAGACAACAACACCGCCTTTTATAGTGGCTTTAAGAGCCGCCGGGATCAGGGAGCCGACCGGTGCAAAGATAATCGCAGCGTCCAGTTTCTCAGGAGGTAACTCGTTTGAATCCCCTGCCCACACTGCACCGAGCCCTTTGGCAAAGTCCTGAGCCTGAATATCTCCCGGCCTTGTGAAAGCATATACTTTCTTTCCCTCATACACTGCCACCTGTGCTATAATATGTGCAGCACCGCCGAATCCGTATATACCGAGATTCTCCACATTTTCACCTATCATTGAATATGATCGAAATCCAATAAGGCCCGCACATAACAGCGGTGCAGCCTCAGCATCTTTATACATATCCGGCAGCTTAAACACATATTGCTGATGTGCAACAGTATACTCTGCAAAACCTCCATCAATCGTATAACCGGTAAAAAGGGACTGATCGCAAAGGTTCTCCTTACCCTTATTACAAAATGAGCACACGCCACAGGTATATCCCAGCCAGGGCACTCCTATTCTGTCACCAACCGTGAACTGCTTTACATTCTCCCCTATCTTTACAATAGTACCAACAATCTCATGCCCGAGAATAAGAGGCAGTTTAGGCTCTGTCAGATCCCCGTCAGCAACATGCAAATCAGTGCGGCATATACCGCAGGCGTGAACGCGAATCAGAACCTGATCAGCTTCAGGTTGAGGAACCGGCAACTCCACTAAAACAAGTGGCTCTTTCTGTTTTTCAAGTACCATTGCCTGCATAGTTTTGGGTATTTCCATTAACTTATCCTTTTCTTTAAAAAGAATACTTAGAATTTATATAAATGCTATAATTAAAATAATTGGAATCAAAAAGAAAATTAAAATCTATACTAATTATTTAAGCTTAACAAACGATCTTGTAATACACAATCCATTCATGCGAAGATTTATATAATATATTCCGGCAGGTACAATATTTCCTCTATTATCTCTAAAATCCCAGGTGCATGAGAATTTACCAATATCCTTCATTTCTCCAAAAAGTTTACGAATAACTTTGCCCTTTGGCGAAACAATGTTTAAGGTAACATTGCAGCTATTTCTCACAGTATAAACTATATGTAAACTTGTCTTATTTGGTGCTATTTTTAAAAGCCCGGCCTGTCTTATCTCCTGTAAATCTGATGGTTGTATACTTTCATTACTTATCGGTACCGAATTGCCAAGAACAACCACACCCGCATCTCCGTCAGCTAAAAACACATAATCTTTATTTACAAATAACCCGTTTGCCTTTCCCGGAGTAATACATGAATCAACCAGAACAGGGTTTGTACGATTTGAAATATCATACACCATAACTCCATTGAATGTGCCGGCTACTGATTTACTCATACTAATATACGCATAATGATCAAATATTTTTATATCTTCTGCATGATAATGCAATAGTATGTCAACAAAATGACGTTTATATACAAATTTTACCCCAAGACTGTCAATGACAACATCATTACTATCAATTAAGGTAGAATATATTGAAAACACACAATTTTTAGCAATGTACGCTGTATCATTAAGAATATCAACTCCAGAAATGTCAACAATAGGAGTATCAACACCACTGGTATCACCGGATACCTCAACTATATGCTCAATCTTTACATTGTTCATATTTTTTATATTGACTTTTACAAGAATGTATCCAAACCCGGCTAATACGTATGCAAAATCATCGCCAATTACAATGTCCTCAACATTTTTACACCAAAGCGTATCTGAAAATATATGCTTATAATTTTGCGGGTCTGAAAAATCGAAAGCAACAAGACCTTTATCTGTGCCAACGAAGATATATTTATTATCAAATTTTTCTATGCATGTAGCCTTACCTCCCACATCTAATACAAATGAATCTACCCATGCACTCCCTGTGTCGCTAAGAAAAACTGACAATCCATTGTCACCATCTGCAACAATTAGGACAGGATCATACCATTGTGGCGGGAAAATTATCCTTGGTTCATAGGCGCATCCTGCTGTGTTTACTCTCGGGCCAAGTCCATTCTCGTTAAATATTACCACTCCGATACTATCAGCAAGAACATAATCTTTATCCTGATACAACTCAGAAATGTTATATGCATATCCCGGAGTGTCATACGTTGCAACAATATCCAAGCTGAAAGAGGAATTAACAAAGAAAAATATGGCAGTTATAAAGTGTACAACAAGGTATAAGAATTTTATCTTCATCGTATCCTCCTTATTTTAAAGTCTGGTGAAAAATATCATAGCCTGATTAACTTTGACATTATATTATTTCTATTAATAGGAAAAAACATTAAACGTTATGTCTGTATTTAAGCTGGGGCTTCTTAATTCCTTAAATAAATCTCCCTTCCTTCCAAAACCTCCCCCGATTGAACTATATCTGTTTCCGGCATTTCATTTGTCTTATTTATGTAATCTATGATAAAACCTGTTGAAATAGAGTCGGATGAATTTAATATAGAGTCTATTGGAGCGCTGTAAAGGGTATAATATCCTTTAGGTATACTATCCAGTAAAAACGCCCCATTGGAATCTGTATTTTCTAAAAATTGCGATCCAAAAATAAATACATTGTATAAAACAGCGATCGAAGTATCGCCGCTATTACTGGAGATAGAATAAATATGCCCTGAGATGCCTCCGGGGATTGTTAAAGAATCATAGACAGTATCATTAGCGCCTCCGGATATAACGATGCTGTCAATAAACACTGATTTACCAGTGAGTGTATTTGCAGCGAATATATTATAACAACCTGTATTGATATTTGAAAATCTGAATTCACCGTTCTCATCGCTCAATGTGGAGTCATAGAAATTATTTGGTGTATTTGGAAAGAAAAGCAGGTAACCGACGGCATACAATTTAACATCCAAACCTTGAATTCCGGAATCTCCATCTTCCGAAACTATTGTCGCCTCTCCATATATCATAGAGTCTGTAACAACAATAGCAATAGTCTCAGAAGCACCGCCGGAATCAACAGTATGGTCTAAACCGCAATGGTTTAATAATATCGCACCTATAAAGAGACAAAGGATATTTTGAACATAGCTCTTCATTTATCAGACTCCTCTTTTTTCTCAGATGTGGGAAACAGTTGAAAATTAAGCTGATATACCCGCTGCGGGTTTTTAACGGAACGTGCAAGCTCCATTATCTCGCTGCGAAGCTTTGCAACCTTTTTCTTTACAATTTCATATGCATCGTTATCTATACTCATAGTAATTGTAGAAAGCTCCCGCTCTTCACGAGGGAAACGGTCATACGCTGATTTTGCCAACTCCATTGTTGCAAGCTGAAAATTCCGGATGGCGAAAGTCTTGATTACGGATCCCGATGTAATAACAGTATCCACACGCTTATAAATACCTGATCGAGTCTTTTTAATAAGGCCAAGGCGGATCAACACCTCAAGCGTTGATTTTGCTTCGTTCGGTTTTATCGAGGGCTTAAGGAGTTTGGCAAGGTAGTTATAATCATCTGTTATTTTATAAATTGCAACCAGTTCCCGTACGGCAGAGTAGTACCACTTTTCGTAGAACTCATATTGATCCTGGCGCACAGTACGTACAGGCCCTTTCTGCAGGGAGAGTATCTCCCGGTAAAAATGGGTCTTTTCACCATGTGTCTGTGCCTGGTTAAAATGGACAAGCGACCTGAAATAGTGCCGCTCTTTTTTATTGAGCTTAAATATGTGAGCGAGTTCAATAACCAGCCGCTCAGAAATATTACGCTTGCCTTTAAGCACCATGGAAAGGAAGCCTGTTGACTTTATGCCCGCTTTCTGCGAAATATACCGTAAAGAAAAGCTTGTATTGATCTTTCTACGCTCTTCCGTGGCGTCTTTTAGAAATTGGCGGTAGTCAATATATGTGAATATGTCAGGCATTGCTTTCAACCTTATATATTACTTTATTAAACTAATAGTCTTTACACAGTTTCTATTTCCAACATGAAAATCACATAAATAAATACCGCTATTTAAATAATTTTCATCTAATCTGATATTATAATCACCCTTTTTTAG
>JAUXBV010000171.1 GCA_030619215.1 Fibrobacterota bacterium
GAGCAAATAGACAGACTATTACGCACCTTGGATGCAAAAACGGCCAGGGGGTTTCGCTCCCTGCGCATATTTGAATTCGACAATCTTAACTCTCTTTATGGTTTGCTCGCGCACGCCGAACAGGCCGGTCGCAACCTGTGTAATAACGTGGTCGTCATACGGTGCCAGGGCTTCGGGATATCCGCCCTCGCCGGTACAGATGAAAGAGTTCCACATTTTAGCGGATCGGGCGCGTGATACAATGGATGTTAAGCTTGTTGAGCCGAAGGACATGCCGCCGCTGTATACCGGAAGAAATATACTGATCTTGGGTTTGTCGGGATCTCTTCTATTAAGGTCAATGGCGGTTGAGATTTCCTCCGGGTCAACCTGAGGAACTTTTTCCGGGAAGTTAAAACGCAGTTTATCAAATCCGCCTTCTGATTTGCCAATGTTATATTCCAGGTCTTTTCTTTCGGGTGCGGCGCCGGTTTCCGCCATAATCCATGTGGCGATTATCATGTCGGATGTCCAGCGGTAATCACCGAGCGTTTCATACATTGGATTAAGTGTCAAGTCCAGGGCTTTTTGGGGGCATTTGTCAATACAGTAAAATTTATTTTCCTTGCACTCAAAACCGATACACTTGTAACTTACCGGTGGTTTTGTTTTATTGTGTCCATCCGGTCTCTCATGCACCCCAAAAGGGCACAGCTTGACACATGTTCCACAGCTTATGCATGCATCCGATCTGGTAACTTTATACTTTGGAACCTTATGCTGAAAACGTGACGGTGCATTTTTAATGATTAAATTTTCTGGTTTCATATTTTACTTTGTGTCTTTGTCCCGCATAAAACGCAGGATTAAAATGTCTTGGTGACAGATTGTTATTTTTTCTTAAAAATTTCTCCAAATGTTTCGGCATCTATATTTTCAAAGAATATGGCCCTTCCTATATCTCCTCTCAATCTTCGAACTTCCCTCATACCCATTGCGCCCAGTACTTCAAGGAGCTGTGAGTGCCATGCTCCAATAAGATTAACGATTCTTTGCGCTCCCTTTTCCTCCAGTGCAGGCATGCTGTTGGGAGGTATTATGGGTATCTCAGGATTCTGGTTCAGCTTATATCCAAGGGCAAGAAGCAGGGGAATATCAACAGCTGTTACATCAGCACCGGAGATTATTGCCTTCGGTACATGCTCCGCCATTGCAATGCCGCCTGATGCGATTATGGTAATTTCATCACGGATCGAGTTTTCAATAAGCTTTTGATGTACTGCAGCTAAAACGTCTTTAATAAAGCGTGGATTAGATTCGCCTCTTTCCATTCCGTAATAATCCGCGACAATATGGATACATTCCGCTCCGGCCTTGCTTAACTCCGATACACTATTTTCAACCTCAGGGCTTGCCGGAATCCGAATCGAAAGAACCGCATTGGATAATTTCTTAATAGCGCTGCTTATTTCCTGAAAGTTGTTTTTCAGCTCATCAGAATATTCGATCTCAACAACCTTTGAGTTCTTGATTAATGCCGGGTTTTCCTCTATGGTACTTTGAGAGATTAAAGGCATTACGTTGTTTGCATATTTTTGTAATTCTTCATTAATATCATCAGCCTTTAATATCAGGAGAGTGTTTAATTTCTCAGCGGCTTTTGCAATAAATATCTTTGATTTCTCATTTGTATCATATAAGGTGAGGTCAAAGATAATTGGGACGGGGAGGTCAACGGTTTTTGGGATTTGGGATTGCAGCTTCTTTTCATTATCAAATACCAGGTGGCTTAATTTTCTACCAATGTCAACAGAGGTGCTGATATATTCCCTGCCGTGAATGCCATCCCGTGTGGGCCTTACGATTTCGGACATGTCTGTCCACATGCTGTCAAAGCCAGGGCCTGTAAAAGGGCCTCTGTATCCGGCTCCGGAAACCGGGACCTTTCCATCTTCCGCCTGTTGCCAGATGCTCAGGATCATCTCCGGTTTCCAGTATGAATCACCGAGATTTTTAAATTCATCTGTTATACATTTGACCAGGGCGCCTCTCGGACATTCCTGTATACACCTGAAACAGTTTCTGCATTCGAGATGTATAGGGTCGGCCATTTTCCGCGGATCGTCCTCTCTTTTTTTATGCACTTCGTATATGCATACTTTTATGCACTTTCCGCAGTTTATACAGACATCTTCCCGTACAAGCCGGAATTTTGAAACTCTATCAAATCCCAGAGGGTTTGGTTTAACGTCAATGTGATACTTTTTTGGCATTTTATTTCAATATTTTTAAGTTATTTAATTGTTTATTAAAGAATCCAGGAGTCAGAATCCGGAATTAAAGAAGGTTTTTATTCTGACTCCTGAATACTGGCTTCTGTATTCTTAATTTTATGAATTCCTCTCCACCATTTCCCAGTACTCTTCACTTTCGTCAACCTTTTTCAGAAATTCCGTTATTGCTTCCCGGGGCCGTCCGAACTTCTTTTCAAGTCTCTCTTCAATAGATTCCCATATTGGGATCAGCTCCAGGTTCGTCTGGCATACTTCTTCACACGCTTTACAATGCATACACAGAAACGCACTGTCCGATTCTTTTTTAGTTATATGTTTTCCTGAGAGCAGTTTTTTCGCCAGAGCTACCTTTCCCTTTGCCGTAACTTTTTCATTATTTGTTATCAGGTAAGCCGGGCATACTGCGATACAATTACCGCATTTTGCACAGGCGTGAGTGCTCAGTTTAATATCTAACTTGTCAACCTTTTTATTTTTACCCAATATTAACGTAATGATTTTTCCTAATACCGGAGAGAGGGTAACCATGGTGCCAATGGCAGTGTTGAAGATTGACGGTTTAAAGATTATGGATGGAATATTAAGCCATTTTGAGCCAACCCTGAAAAATTTGCCCCTGTTCATTATATTGTTGGGGTCAACCTTTTTCTTATAGTCCAGCAGCTTTAATAACTCTTTTGAATCAAAAAGATTGTTAATGAAAGGAGCATTCCATATTCCCAACCCATACGGCTTGGCGCCCATAGACACAGCGGTCCTTGTAAGTATAGAAATCATTGCCAGATTGATGAAGTATTTCAGCTTCCTTGAATCACAGAGAAAGGTCGCCATAACCAGGGCTTCTTTTTCATCCAGGATGTAAGAATCAATACCAACTTCAACACCAAAATTATGTCCGATTTTTTTAGCTTTCTCAATAAAACCGGCAGTTTTATTAATCGGGATGGTTACTTCGCTTGCAAGTATTGTCGGGCCGAGGCGTTTCGTCTTCATGCCAAAGAGCCGTTCGTTCCATAGGTAGCTTGCAGCATAGTGAGGCGCCTCATCAATAATCGCATCTGTTGATGAAAGGTACTTTTTAAATTTTTTATCATCATCGGGATTGTCGAATTCCACCAGAACCGATGCTTTTTTCTTAAAGACATCTGCATGTATAATATTGTCCGTATCCTCCATGTGGTTCTTGTCAAGGAATCTTATAACGTTTGGTATGATCTCCTTCGATACAATCTTATCTTTGGTGAAGTTTTCAATGAATTCAAATGCAGATTTATCATTTTTAAAGTAGAAAAGGCGGGGGTGCGAGGTTTTCGGAGTTTCCCTTAATGCAAGTGTTACTTCAGAAATTATGCCGAACTGTCCTTCCGATGAAACGAAATAGTCAAATTCAGCATCGTTTGGTGTGAGCTTTTTTACTTCACCTGATGGAGTTATAACCTTTATTGATTCGACCTGTTTCGAGATGTGTCCGTATTTGAAACTGTTTATGCCGTACCCGCCTGTTGCAATCCATCCCGCAACTGTTGAGAATTTGCTTGAAGGGTAGGATTGAAGGCTCAGGCCTTCCTTTTTTACCACGTTGTCGATATCACTCCATCGCGCCCCCGCTTCAGCGGTTATCGTCTTATTTTTTTTATCAAAGCCTATTATTTTCCTGAAGGGGGAGAGATCAATAACAATACCGCCGTTTACCGGTATAACACCACCGAATCCCCAGGAGGCGGTACCTCTGGGAATTACCGGGATCTTTTTATCATTTGCAAAACGAAAGATTTTTTTTATATCCTCCTCGTTTTCGGGCTGAACTATGAAATGGGGTAAGATGTTAAAAAGAGTATTTGTCAACAACGAAGGAAGGTCCCCGATATCATGGCTGTAAATCAGTTTCTCATCCTTCGTATCGATGATCTTCAGATCGCCTGCGATTTTTTTAAATTCTTTCGTAAGTTTCATAGTGATATAATCAGCTTGTATAAAAATATTTCATTTACAATCTTTATTTATAATAATCCCATCCCTAATGGTGAAAAACTGTATGGTATGTGATTCGGGGAATGTGAAAGAAACTCTATTTCACCGTCACTGATTTTGCCAGATTTCTTGGTTTATCAGGGTCAAATTCATTGTAATCCGCTGCAAAGTAGGCCATAAGCTGCAGGGGAAAAGCAAACGGCACTGCTGACATGGCTATTGCATATTTACTGTTTTCTATTGGAACCCTGAGGGTATAATCAGCAAGCTCGGTTATTTTTGTGTCGAAATCCGCAACAACAGCTAAAATTTTTCCTCCCCTGCTTTTCATCTCCATTACATTGCCTATTAACCTGTCGTAGGTTTCATCAGGCGGTCCGACAAAGACAACTGAAAAACCGTATTCCACCAATGCTATCGGGCCGTGTTTCGCTTCCCCGGCAGAATAAGCTTCCGCATGATTATAGGATATCTCCTTTATTTTCAAAGCCCCTTCGCATGCCGCTGAAAGAGAGAGCCCTCTGCCAAGGAAAAAGATATTCTGTTCTTTTGCGAAAATCCTGGCAATTTCCTGAATTTTATCCTCATTATTTAAAATCGATTCTATGATATCGGCTGTTTTTTGTAAAGCTTCTTTGTATTTGGCAATTTCTTTCATGTCCATATCGCATCGTAACTCAGCGATCCTCAAGGCAACCACCGTTAACGCTGTTACCTGTGCGCAATAGGTCTTCTGGCTGGCCACCGCCACTTCCGGCCCGGCTGTTGTTATGATAATATGGTCGGAGTAACGGGTTATTGATGAGCCTACCACGTTTACCAAAGAGCAGATCGTTGCGCCATACTTTTCCTTTGCATAGCGTATTGCTTCAATGGTGTCTGCTGTTTCACCGGATTGCGATACTGCAATCACACAGGTTTTATGAGGTAATGTTGGTAACTGGTCAATGAACTCAGAGCACAGGATCGCTTCAATAAAGGTGCCGCAGAATTTATTTATCTGAAATTTTCCGGCCAGGGAGGCATAATAGGATGTCCCTGCAGCGGTGATATAAACGTGATCTGCTTCCATTATTGCCCGGGCAAAGGCGTCAATATCTTCCAGAGGTGCATTAACCTGTTCCTTCAATGTCCGCGGTACTTCGTGAAGCTCTTTATGCATGAACCACTTATACTCCCTGCCATTCATAACTTTTGCAGCCGCGTCAATTGACCATGGTACTTCCGTTGGGCTACGCTCGCGTTTTTTACCGGTAAGGACGTCAAATATTTCAACTTCTCCCGCATACAGAACAGCAATTTCATCATCCTCAAGGATGTAAGCTGTTTTTGTTAAAGGAAGGAATGCGGGGATATCGGAAGCGCAATAGGTGGTCTCACCCGGTGTAATCCCGATTGTTAAGGGTGATTCTTTCCGGGCGACTATCATATAATCGGGAGTATCCGCATGGCATACGACTATACCGTAAGCTCCTTCGCATCTCTTAATAGTCTCCATAACAGCCTCTTTAAGGTCCTTCCCCTGATCGAGAAACTCGCTTATCAGGTGAGGAAAGACCTCCGAGTCTGTGTCAGAGGTAAAAACATGCCCCCGGTCGCTCAACTCTTTTCTGAGCTGTTGAAAGTTTTCAATGATGCCATTATGAACTACGGCGACTTTTCCGTTCCCATCCATATGAGGGTGGGAGTTTTTTGCCACCGGAGCGCCATGCGTTGCCCATCGTGTATGCCCGACGCCAAAGGTGCCCTGCATGGAGTCGAACAGGCCATTTTTATTTATATCATCAATACGGCCCGCTTCTTTCCTTAGTTCAATTTTTCCGTTATTTACGAGCGCAATTCCTGCAGAGTCGTATCCTCTGTATTCCAGTCTTTGCAGACCTTCTCGAATTATCGTGGCAACCGGTATATCATTTCTCTTTGTTATTAAACCAAATATTCCACACATAATAATCCAATTTTAATAAAATATTGTTTAATTTAATTACAGCTAATTACCAGAAGGTTAGACAAAATATATTATGTTAAAGCCCAATTCTATAGGAAATTCAGGTGGTGGGTAGAGAGGTTTATATTATTACGAAAAATATAATTTTTAGGGTAGTAAGGCTTTTTTAAGGCAGAAATATCTATGCTTTTTCGCTTTTCTCTCTATGGTTTCTTAAAAAATCAGCGCTACTTTGAGCCCTTCATTTTACTTGCATTTATGCAAAAAGGCCTCTCTTTTGCAATGATTGGTCTTCTTTTTGGGTTCCGTGAGATATGTATCAATATAATGGAGATACCAACAGGTGCTGTTGCGGATGTAGCGGGACGCAAAAAGTCAATGATTCTTTCATTTGTGTCCTATAGCGTCTCATTTGCGATTTTTGGCCTGTCAAGTGCTGTATGGGTGCTGTTTGTTGCTATGTTTTTTTTCTCGGTTGGAGAGGCCCTCAGAACAGGCACCCATAAAGCAATAATTTTTAGCTGGCTTGCCACACAGGACCGGCAGAGTGAGAAGACAGCCGTATATGGATATACCCGGTCATGGAGCAAGATGGGTTCTGCGGTTAGTGTTGTGATAGCAGGGGTAATGGTTTTCATTTCAAAAGATTACTCGATGGTATTTCTTTTCTGTATTATTCCCTGTGTAATAAATATTATTAACTTCTTAACCTACCCTGAATATCTTGATGGCTCCAAGAACGCAAATGCCGGTATATCATCAGTTACAAAAACCTTAATGTCTTCACTTATAAAAAGTATTAAATCCAGACTGTTGCGCCGGGTGCTGTTTGAATCTATGGGGTATGAAGGGTTATATAAGGCAAGCAAAGATTATTTACAACCGATACTCCGGACTGCAGCACTGGC
>JAUXBV010000037.1 GCA_030619215.1 Fibrobacterota bacterium
CATTCCCCTGACGGATTTCTTTTCCGTTACTTCCAATGACACCATTAACCTTACCCTGCAGATACAATGG
This sequence comes from Fibrobacterota bacterium, assembly GCA_030619215.1. Taxonomy (GTDB): domain Bacteria; phylum Fibrobacterota; class Chitinivibrionia; order Chitinivibrionales; family JANQEN01; genus JAUXBV01. The sequence continues at coordinate 71 of JAUXBV010000037.1, forward strand.
CTATCTTACACAAGCGATAATTCCGGCCTGCCGAGTGATGACATTGCATCCATCATGACTGATGACGCCGGCGTGTTATGGGTCGGAACTGATATGGACGGCCTGGCAGCATTTGACGGCAGTAACTGGGTCGTATATACAAGGCAAAACTCGGAGTTACCGGGTAATTCAGTCCAGGCACTGGCTCACGAGTCTGATGGTACGATATGGGTCGGTACTACATCAGGGGCAGTATGCATTAAAAACAATATATGGCAGGTTTATACAGTTTTCAATTCGGATATTCCCAGTAATTATATCACATCTATCGCCATAGACAGTGCAGGAAACAGATGGTTCGGCACCAGTAATGGATGTGCTGAATTTGACGGGACAAACTGGACTCACCATACCGGCTCTCAAAATTCTATAATAGGCGCTGTTAATGCCATGACAGTTGACAGGCAGGGACTTGTTCTGGCCGGGACAGGAGACGGGTTGTTTATCTATGATAACAAACAGTGGGAAAACATCAAGGTCTCCACTACAGAATACCAGTATAACAGTATCCAGGATATTGCGGTTGATAACAACAATACCGCTTGGTTTTCGACATCAAAAGGGCTTGCCAGTTATAGTGAAGGAGAATGTACGATTTATGATAATATCGGCCTGGATTTTTTCACCAGTAAATTACAGAGCATTGCGGTTGATTGGAACAATATTGTCTGGGCAGGAAGTTTTTACGACGGAACCATTGTTAAAGGCAGCAACCCTGCCGTCCTTTATAATGAAAAGAATACCGATGCGCTCAAAGATGCGATCAGGATCAATGATATCGATGCACACACAAAAAATACGATCTTTTTTGCAACGGAATATAGCGGAATAATTCTGATACAATTTACGTACGTTTACAAATAAATTTTTTCCTGGTTGAAAACAGGTTGGAGGGGTCTATGAAAAAACATATAACCGTTTTAAAACGGGTTGCCTTTCGGTTTATCTATTTTTTCCTTACGATTTTTTTGTGTATCAGCACCCTGTCCGCTGAAAGAGTGGGTAAGGTCCTGTTTAAGGGGTATGCGGAGGATTTAAATGATACAACGATTCAGGTTCCCCGTGATATTATTGCACTGTCTGAGCATATTTATGTGGGGCACCCTGACAGCTTTATGGTCATTATCGATACACCGTCCATCTTTTTTATCATCGATCATTCCAGCAGTATGTATTACTACGACTATGACAGCGCAAACAGTATACTCTACCCGCCGCCGGATCCCCTCGGTTATCGCTTCAAGGTTGTCCGGGACCTTATAGATACGCTTTCAAACAAACGCAAGTTTCCCGGTATAGAAGTAGGTGTTGCTGTTTTCGGGAGCTGTCTCTATTATGACACAACTGACGGTATCACGGTGACAGTGACAGGCGAGCCCGGAGTAGGAGCTTTTGACGATGGCGGTTATATTCCATTATTAAAACTTGATCAGGATTATAATGGAAAGACCGGCGCCGAGATTATTAAAGAGAAGCTTCAAACCAAAACTATTCAGAAGACCGTTCACATTGACTGGGCCGGGCCTGATACAACTATTAATTACGAATGGGTCGACCTGACCGCTCCCTCTACCTTTTTCTTCAGCCCGAATACGGATATTAATATCGGTTTTACCGCTGCAAAAAAGGCTATGCGGTCCTCAACGTATGATCCCAAAAACCATTACGGCATATTTTTCTCCGACGGGGAGGCCACTGATGGTATGAATGCGGACGCGTATATTGCAGGAACGGGTGCTCCCACTACCTTTACCATCTTCTTTACCGAGACCGGTCAGGCACCGCAGGACCTGATAGATATGAACGCCAATATCCAGAACAACGGTTACTCATCATCAAACCCGTTGAGTGCCCTGTGGCCCTTTGAAGTAACTACCTATGAAGCATTAATGACTTTTTTAATGAAAAACGTCATCTCCATTTTTGAACAGAATATACAGGTTATACCGAAAAATATCGCGATAAACGGCGGTAATGACAGTGTAATATGGGACGGGGAGAAATTTATTCTGCCGGGTATTATCCCGCTTACCGGTAAGGTAACGGATTTCAGCTATGATATCAGCTATACAATCAGGTATGACAGTATTGATGTGAACGGCGATACCCATACGGTGGAGATTGACACCATGATTAATACGCAATTCTCCGCTGAGGTGGATTTTAATATGGCTGACCCTCCTGACTCAACTGAGGCCTGGTACTGGGAGCGGGCGCTAAAGATGTATTATAACAGTAACCAGATTTCTATTATTGATGATGAGAATATGGAGAACCTGCAGCTGCAGTTCCCATTCAGTCCCGGTAGCGCCCATTATTCGTATACAAATGTCGAGGTCGAGGTTACAAACTCAAGAGGTAATCAGAAGGATAAAGAGACCTACAACCTTAAGAAACAGGGTTCTGACGACCTCTTTTCCGTGGAGTTTAAGCGTGAGCTTGATCCCGATAATATCAATCCCGGTGACGGAGTCCTGCAACATTACTCCAGGGACACACTCATAGTCGTATTCCGGAATAGCGAAACACCACGTCTTCCATTGGATACCCTGCGTATTATAGTACCGATTAAACTCAATGATCCGGTTGATATTGAATGCGCCTACTATTATGATAATAATGCTGACGGGTATGTTGACAGCATATACGTTAAAGCCACAACTGAGATTGAAGGCGGCCTGACCAATGCTCATGTCAAGGAGATGCTGGATAATGCAATTACACTTCCAGCTTTCAGGAATTTTACAATAAATGGCAGTGGTGTTGATGCAGACGGTTTCCACATTGACGTTTCGGAGGACAGGTCAAATAATCCTACAACATATATTACATCGGACGATAAGTTAAAAGCTACTGAATACGTCTTCTCTACAGGCGGGAATGTTGAGGCAATAACCGCTCCAATTTATGACAAGGTTGCACCTATTATCCACTGGGAGTCAAGGAGCGCTTACCTGGTGGATTATATGGTTGACACCGTATCAGACACCCTGACGGTTAAATTTTCGGAGCCTGTTAAGAGGGTAGATGCTGACGAGCCGTTTTATTTTCTGGACCGGGACAACAACAACAATTATACGGTCAAGCTTAATGATGTCAGCCAGCCCGATCCTGATAAAATGGTGTTTTATGTAACCGATTTAAGTGGCGTTGACTATATGGAGGATGGCGATTCCCTGTGGATTCATGAAACAGACCGTGTTTCCGACAAGGAGGGTAACCGGCAGAATAATACCAGAAATACCCGCCGTAAGCTGTATGTGAAGAAAAAGGTGATGCCGTATTCCTTTATTCCAAAGGCTGTGTCTCCGGTAGACCTCACCAATTTTCATACATTTAAAATAGATCCGGACATAATATCGGTTCTGAATAACCAGGGAATTTAGGATGACCTTGGCTTATCTCAGACCACAGGCGGTTTATATTATGGCATGCTGATCATGGTTGTACCTGATCCGGAAAATATCGGCCAGTTCTTACCTGATATGGAGTTGAAAGGTTTTCTATCCGTATATGATGCTGTCGGAAATCAGGTTGTTGCAAGGAGTAAAATGGCCTGGTGGGATGAGAAAAAGAGCCTGGTTTATGTATGGAATGTCAGGAATCATAACAACAGGACCGTGGGAGCGGCTATGTATGCAGCGGTTATTGAGATAGAAAATATTACAAAATCCCTGGGATATCAAAATGGGGGAGAAAAACAGGTAAAGAAGATATTTGTTGGGGTAGGGGAGTAGTATAGATCAAGCGGTGACTCATACCTGGATGGGTTATGAGCCCCGTTTCTAAGACCTCATTCCCGGTTCCCGGTCAGCCCCCCCTGACCACAAAGTTGGATTGGTGCTTGTTATGACCAGCCGCCGGCCGGGGATGAGGTTATTTACTGTTTCTTACAGGGTGCCCTATGGGTAAAAGTTTTATCACAAGAATTTGTGTAAAACTCTTGTAGAAACAGTTATACAACTAAAGTTGCACCTTGTGCCGCGACTTAACATAGGGCATTATTATGGAGAAGCGGTATATTACTTTTTAATAGAGGGAAAATACCATGAATTGGAAATACATTGTAATATTAATCGCAGTATTCTTATTGGCAGGCTGCGCGGCAACGATTCATCATTCGCCTACTGCTTCGATTCAGAATAGCAATGAGGCAAAAGAGATAATAAAGACGGTAATGCAGGAGCAGCCGGGTGAGTTAGCACCGGTTAAAGTTGAAGTAACAGATCGATACATTAAAATGCACCTGATAAAAACCGATCAGATGTATGGCTATAATATTCCCTGGAATAACATTGTCTTTTTCAATAACATTGGAAAAATTAAAATAAAACAGAAAAGGCGGAACTCTAAAAAATGGTTTGTCATTTCCGTGATGGATAAAAATAACAACCTGAAATGTGATATATATACTTTACAGGAAAGTAAAGCCAGGGAATTTGCCGACGCACTCTATACCTTACAGGCAAATAAAGTAAGCGGGAAAAATAATAAAAATGAGAATGTAAGCTCATACTACAGGTAAGTTGATTGACGGCGTAAATAATTCAAAGCAGAGGAGAAAAAAACCACCATGGGTTAAAAAGGAGATGAATGTGCCCCACTCCCTCCAATAGTAGGCACTTTATAATAATATTCTCTCTGTTATATCGCCGTGGTGGTTTTTTGCCCTCTGTATAAAAGTAGCAAATTTTAATGTAAGCTAAAGGAGACGATAATGTATAAGAATTTGTTTTTAGTAATACTTAGCATTTCATTGTGCTCCGGTCAGGGATTTGTAACAGCAACAGCTATCAACAAGGCAGATGAGTATACAGGAACAATTGTGCTGGTTGATAGAAACTGTATTGAGAGGGGGATCGTGAATCGGGTATCCAGTTATAAAAAACAACATATTACTACATATTTCTAAAAAAGTTACACAATTTAGGCTAGAATTAACTTTTTTTTAATAATTATTTCAAAGGAAAAAGCAATGCATACAAGTAAATCGCTCTGTCTATTAGCCATAGTATCACTTTTTGTTTTCTCGTCATTTGCTCAGTATGAAAACAGGTCAGCGACCGAGTTAAGTACTAAAAGGTCCGTGGATTATAATAGGAAATCATTACCGGAAGAAAACTTAGGGGATACAACAATTTTCTATGGTAATGCACCAACTCTTTATAAAGTTCAGGGCGATAGCGGTTGGGTTGCAGGTACAAACCTTTTTGGTGATGTGGCAAAGTGGCAAAGATTTGATGTTGGACAGTCATCTTTATTAAAAAGTTTTTCCATATATTTCGGAACTTACAAAATTGTTAATACCGCAGATCAAATTCAAGTTACTGTGAGGGAAGCGGCAGGTAGCGGACCAACGGATGCTCCTGGCAATCTACTGTACAGTGATGATATGACTGTTGATCAAATGGATACTCTTGATAAAAACACATTCTCTCTTGCCGGAGAAAATGTTAATGTGCCGGCCAGTTTTTATATTGGCGTTGAATGGGAAGGTATTGACGATTCATTTTCATTGTATCTGGACCAGGCAGACAATGGTGACAGTGCATATAGGGCCTGGGAAAAATGGAGTGATGGTTCTTTGCATCCTTTTCTGATAGCCTGGAGTGGTTTGGATACTGATTTATTTATAGAAGCAACAGTCTCTTATGCTACGGACAGCAAATACAAAGCAAACATTCAAAAACCGTTTGCCTTAAAACAAAACTATCCCAATCCGTTCTATACAAGTACCACTATTGAGTTTCACATGGTGATAAAAAGCGATGTTGTTTTGGAAATATACAATATAAAGGGAGAAAGAATTAAACAACTTTACAATGGAACTCTTTTCCCTGATAAATACAAATTTACTTGGGATTGCATAGACGAAAACGGAAGGTTTGTTTCAAGTGGTGTTTATTACATTGTGCTAACGAATGATAGAAATGGTTTTATATCCCAGGTAAAGAAAAAGATGTTTTTACTAAAGTAAAAAAAACGTAGCTAATAGGAATTTCCTTTTCCCTAAAGAGCGCAAGGTGACCTTTAGGGAATGAAAGGAGCAGATATGTTTAAAAAGTACCTTTTTATAATAGTGTGTATTTCACTTGCCCGGGGGCAGGAACCAGGCACAGGAACAGCTGTCAACAGGGCAGTTGATTATACAGAAACAATTGTGCTGGTTGACAAAAACTGTATTGACGGCGAATATATTCTGGGTCCCAAGGAAAGTTTTTTTGAACCGAATGACTTTCCCAGTATTCAGGATCTGGTTGATAGTTATAATTCAAACAATTACATGGCATTCATCTACGGGGTTCTTGAAAGAAGGTACCCGACTGGCAAGAGTATTATTGAGCAGGCCGGCGGCCAGTCAGCTGTTGACAAATGGCTTTGGAATTCGGGAAGCGCATCATCAGTATTGTCTCAGCTTGGGCTAGTTGTTCATGAAATTGGGCATGGTATTGACCAAACAAATCCGGAAAACTGGTACTTCATATCCCTGGATCCCAATGGTAATCCTCTCAGCTTTACCACTCCCGGTATGCATGGTGAAATTACCACCTCCTCCAGTCCAATGTACTCAATTGAGCGATCATTGACTTTAGATGACGACCAGAACTGGAAGAGACCGCCGGCGCAATCCAGTGAAATAACTACCAGTAATGAATGGGGCGATGGCCCTTTCGGATGTGACGAAAATTATGCCGAGACATACCTGAATGGTGATCCTTATAATAGCACCTTTGAAGGTGGAGATCAGGGATATAATATGCTTATTGAAGAAGTTGTCCAGTATATAAATTCTATTGCTTGCGCATACTACTTTCAGGATTATTACAGGGCGAGCAGCGATCGACATGCCATGTATACATGGCTGTGGTGGAATGAGAGGTACCTCAGAAAAATCCGAACCGAGAATACTGACCAATATGAATACCTCTTTAACAACACAAAGTGGCTGGAGCTGATTCTTACCTTATGGGGAAGGGCATGGCTCTACCTGAGCACCGATTTCCCTGGCATGCAGCCCGACTCCGATTATCTTCATCAACTGGTACAGCAGCCGGAAATGCTTTCTGAAATTCAGAGAATCCGGGATGCGTGCGGTTGCGATAATCCGGTGGAACTTTTGCCCGACCAGACAGGAATCAGCGATGAAACGGTTAATAATGCAAATGTAAAGCCTGTCTCCCATTTCAATTACCCCAACCCTTTTATGAACAAAGCCCATATCTCTCTGGTTTTAAATCATAAACAGGATGTCAGGCTCGATATTTACAACAGTAAAGGGTGTATGGTACAGACTCTCTGTAACGGGCAGCTTGACAAAGGTACGTATGCATTTGTCTGGGATGGCAGAGACAGCAACGGCGCAGAGTCATCGAACGGGGTATACTTTTACAGAATCAAAACAGATCGTTCACAGTATAAGGGTAAATTAATTAAGCAAGATGGAACACGATGAAAACACCCGGAAAAAGAAAATGATGAAATTTAATACAGTCAAGCAATTAATACTGCTGGTACTATTTATTTATTCATGCAATGTTTACGCACGGATTTCTATACAGGGAGACCAGGCAGCAACCCTTTTTGAGTTTGATGCCTTTTCACTGACTGAACCGCTGGGATGTATATACATTGAGGACAAGTTTTATGCACGTTTTTCTCCCGATGATATTGCCCGGGGCACCTTGAAAAAAGATTTCGCAAAACTACATAGGGTTTTGGACGACCTGGGATCTCCCGATGAATTTACCGTAACCGTTTTTATTAATGGATTTAATGCAAAGGGACCGTTTTTTTTCTCTCAGGCCGCCAGGTTTACACAGGACAAATCAAAAAATAGAGATCGATTTGTGTTAAGAAACTATGTTCCGGTTGATCAGCAAAAGACGGCATTTGTTTCAAACAAGATAAAGGAACTCAGGAAGTTGCGGGAGTATATCAAAGAAAATAACTATGAGTTTACCGTGAATTTGACATGGGTTTTTATGCTTTCTGAAGATGAAAGAGAAGCTATGAGACAAACATTGGTTTTTTCTGACTTTGGAGAGACTACTCAACCTGCAGCTACATCAGAGGTTTCAACCTCTACCCAAACAGGGATTGATTGGAGTAATAAAGATGGGAAGAACTACATAGGCAGCGTCAAAGAGCAAAAGAGCTGCGGCAGTTGCTGGGCCCATTCAACTGTTGCCGCGTTTGAAGGAACAATCATGGTTGAGGAAGATCGTCCTGATCTACAATTAGATCTTTCTGAGGAAACTATGGTGTCAAGCTGTTCTGACGCCGGTGATTGTACAAATGGAGATCCTTATCAAGCGGTTAAATATTTAGTTGAAGAAGGGGTCCCATCAGAAGAATGTGATCCTTATACCGCAGAAGATGGACCCTGTACTCAATGTTCATGGGTTAAATCTGATATACGTAAGGGCTATGAATATGAGCGTATAACTATGTCCGATGAATATCAAGATTTTGAAAAAATTATCGCCTCACTCCAATACCGCCCGCTATCAACGAGTGTGGCCACCTGGGACAATGGTTTTGACGCCTATACCGGAGGCATTTTTTCTTATGAAGGTGACCCGCCGATGTTGAGTGATCATGCTGTTTGCCTTGTGGGTTGGAGTGAAGAAGAAAATTGGTGGAAAATAAAAAATAGCTGGGGTGCGGATTGGGGTGAGCAGGGATATATGCGGGCCATTCGAGGACAGCATCATAGAATTGGGGAATATACCTGCGAAGTCGTTTATTATCCTCTCACAGTTGATGCCGGACCTGACACTATACTCCTTTTGGTTGAACCATCTGTTCAATTAAATGCAACTGTCGAAAACGGTTCTCCGGACCTTTCCAAAACACCACCTGACGATTATACATATGAATGGACGCCTGCAGATGGATTATCAGACCCGACAATAAAAAATCCCGTTGCGTCTCCCGAAAATACAACTCTCTATATTTTTACTGCAACTGATATCAATGTTTCCAAATCGGACAGCGTTTTAATTTTAAAAGACCCGACCGGAACCGGGAACCATATCACACCTATGGCCACTGATAGACTCATTGTCAATCCTGGTATATTCTATGGAACTCCCTATGTTTTCAGGTATAGTTTTAAGATTCCAACACCAATTGAAGTGAGGGTGATAAATGTGTCAGGTCGTACGGTTCTATATCAAAAATATGGCTCTATCAAAGGCTTTGGTTCATTGGCGATCAATATGAACACTATTCCCCATGGGATATATTTTGTTAGTGTTCGTGCTCCTGATATGGTAGCAAATGCAAAGATAATTGTTATGTAATTAAGCAATTAATAATTTAGTCCCTATTTTTCCCTATAGCTCTTCTTTTAATAAGCCTGGCCTTTTGGCCGGGTTTTTATTTTTCCTGAATTGCATTTTAGAATTAATTATGCCTTTTTTGTATAATTTTTCGCATTGTGTAGGCGACCTTTTGTAATTTATTATGAAGTAAAGGGTTTGCTAAAAGTTGTATTGATTGCTTTATAAAAATCTGCTGTTTTTCATTCTTACCTTTCGGGAGGGTTGATATGAATCTGAAAAGAAGTATAGCGGTAGCATCAGGTGTTGCAGTTCTTCTTTTTTCCACAGCCGTTTTTGCCAACAATATGAATAGCGGCGGGCAGAAGGGTGTTGTCAGGTCGATGTCGTCGTATACGCTGGGGCTGACCGGGATCAATATCGGCGGTACCTTCAAGTATGACCGGGACTTTGACTATGTAACCGGCCCGGGTGGCGTTGGCGAGGTGATTAATACAGCCACAGGCCAGCCTGTTGACGACCGCACTGCGCCGCAGTTGATATCAGGCAATGTCTATGTTGCCTATGGTCTTTTCCGCTCATTTGACCTGAGCCTGGATTTGCCTCTCTATTTCGATGTTACCGGGTGGGACGATAAAACACGCGCAGGGGTTGGTGATTTTGAGCTCGCAGCCAAGTTTGCCCATCCGTTCAGGAAGAGGAATGCCATGTTTACCAACGCCTACTATCTGAAGATTACCTTTCCAACGGGACAGCAGGACCGCGGCTATTTTCCGCGCCATTCATACTACCAGGCCAGTGACGGAACGAGCCCGGGAAAGAATCAGTATACCTCCAACTCCGTGTTGTTTAACCCGATGCTCATCTGGACGCTCGATTTTAACCGCGTAGGCAACGGATTTCCCCTGCTGATTCACGGCAATCTCGGAGGTGTGGTGACCCAGGTAAAAAACAGCAGTGCCATTGTGGGAAACCTGGCCTTTGAACTATCGCCGATTGAGCAGTTGACCTTCTTTACAGAACTCAGCGGAGAAGCACGGGTCAAGTATTATACCGAATCGTTTGAATTCCAGTCATTTGTAAAAGACCCTTTTATTATATCCCCCGGTTTCCGGGTGAATATACCCATGGGTATGTATATCACGCTGGCAGGCGACCTGGGCCTTTCATCAAGAAAGGATGAGTACAAAAGTACATGGAATAGGGGTGGCTACCGGTATGCAACATCACCCATACCAAAGTATGGGGTACAGTTGACCATCGGGTGGAACGGTGTTATCAAGCCTCCTGATACGGATGGAGACGGGATAATTGATAAAGAAGACAAGTGTCCGAATAAACCGGAAGACAGGGACGGATTCCAGGATGAGGACGGCTGTCCCGATCCTGACAATGACGGTGACGGCGTTCCCGATGCACAGGATAAATGCCCGGATGATAAGGCTGACTGTGACGGCTGCCCGGTACTGGACGCCGATAACGACGGTATTAACGATGATAAGGACAAGTGCCCGAAGAATCCCGAGGATATGGACGGCTTCGAGGATGAAGACGGTTGTCCCGACGTTGACAATGACGGCGACGGCATCCCGGATGACAAGGATGACTGCCCTGATAAGGCTGAAGATGAAGACGGCTATGAAGACCTGGACGGCTGCCCCGACCTTGACAATGACGGTGACGGTATCCCGGATACCGAAGATAAATGTCCCACTGTCAAAGGTGTACCGGAGACACAGGGCTGCCCGAAGACCAAGGAGATACAGCGCGGCAAGCTGATACTCACGGGCGTGAACTTCCAGTCCGGTAAAGCTGTCCTGATGGAGATGTCCTTCAAGATACTCGACCAGGTGTATGAATCGCTGGCTGAATGGACCAATGTCCGGCTGGAAATCCAGGGGCATACCGACAGCCAGGGCTCAAGTGAGTATAACAGGAACCTGTCGCAGAAACGGGCCGCGGCAGTTAAATTCTACCTGGTGCAGAAGGGTGTTGATCCGGGCAGACTCCAGGCACTCGGATACGGTGAGGAACAACCCATTGCAGATAACGGCACAGCAGCAGGACGGGAAAAGAACAGGCGGGTTGAGTTGAATAGAACTGATTAATCCCAGTTTATGCATTATAAACAAAGTGCAGTAATGCATTTACTGGGTTTTATCACAGCCTAAGATAAGAGTATTGATTTCAGGCAGTCAGAATGGGTTTTTGGCTGCCTGATTTTTTAATTGAGAGGCGGTATAAACCCCTTTACAAATTTAATATATTTACAAATCAAAATGAGATTATTTACTTTGCCTTTTTGTAATTGGAATATCTATTTTAATGTAAGAAGAACGATTTGCGGGGTGGAAATATTGGAGACAACCTTCCCGTTTTGCGTGATAAGTGTCTCAAAGAAATAAATTTCAAAAAGACACAAAGGAACAAAGTCTCCACCATTAAGGAAGAACCTTTGTTCCTGGATTGGTACAAAAAGTATACCTTTCCGCTGAAGAGAGGTTGGTTTTTTTAGGTATACTCTTTGTATAGTTGTGCAAAATTCTTGCGCTTTAAAGCAAAATGCTGGGGGTTTTAAAAAACGACAAAGAAAAGAATCATGAATAAAAGAAAAATCAGAAATATATCTGTAATTACGCTTCTATTATTCATTGCTAATTGTGGTGTTTATGACGGAAAATTCAAACATGCCATGTATGATTTGATAATTGTAGATGAGAATATGAAGCCTTTAAAGAATGTGTATGTTGAAATAAAAAACAGACGAGAGAAAAGCCACGGATATCCGATAATAGAATATGTGAATGACACTTCAATTTGCACAGATGAAAATGGTGCTGTAAAAATAACGCATCTGAATCCTAAGGGAAGAATGGAATATGGAGGAATGTTGTTTTTGTTGATTCCTGTACCATTGCCTCCTAAATACAAACTGCAAATAGTAAGTCAAAATAAAAAATATGAAATAGAATATTGGCAGATAGATAACCTCAAGACTAAATGTCGTGATACAATTATCACTATTGATTCAAAATTGGCTGAATCCTATTCTGTTAAGCCAGATGATTATAAATTACCTGTATTCTGTGATACGATTAGAGTAAAGGGAAAATGAGCTCCCAGCAGAAGGGAAAGAGCCCAAGAACTTCACACAGGCAAAGGCTGCAATTTATAGTGCAAACAG
>JAUXBV010000384.1 GCA_030619215.1 Fibrobacterota bacterium
ACAGCAGTGGAATCATCGGTCACCGCTACCTTGACAAACGTCAGGGTGTCAATTGGCGTAAGCGAAATGGCTCTGGCCGTGGTGTCCTTTTCTACCACCTGAAAGGTATCAGGAGTGGTGCCGGGCAGTGGGTACGGAAGATATCCCAGGGCCGTTACCCGCAAGTAGTAGGAAAAGCCTTCCTCAACAACAAGGAAACAGATGCCGAGGCTGTCGCTTACCCCGCTTGCAAACGGCTGGCTCGTTCCTTTTTTGTAAATAATCACACCGGCATTCTTAATCGGGGCGCTGGTGGAATCGTTGTCTATAACCGCCTTAACCACAGTGGGCGTGTCTATTTCTGTGAGCTTGATGATGCGGGTCGTAGTGTCATTTCCCTGCGCCTGGAACGTATCAGGATCTGCACCGGGCAGGGGATAGGGGTGAAATCCAGCGGCTGACACTCGTAAATAGTAAGAAAAACCACCCTCAACCTCAAGGTAACAGTCTCCGGAGCTGTCACTCACACCATTTGCAAAAGCCTGGTTTGTACTTGTTTCGTAAACTATAACACTGGCGTTTTCAATCGGAATAGTGGTGGAGTCGTTGACTAAAATATATGCATGAACCACTGCTGGTGTGTCTATTTTTGTCAATGCAATAGCCTGGTCCGTTGTATCGTTTTCAACCACCTGAAATGTATCGGGAGAAGCGCCGGTTGGAGGATACGGCATAAATCCATTAGCCGATACATTCAAATAGTAAGAAGTATCTGCATTGACGACGAGGAAACAGAATCCGAGGCTGTCGGTAGTCCCGTTTGCAACAGCAGAATCGGTAATTGCATTGAAGATAACAACAGCAGATCCTTCGATCGGGCTGGTTGTGGAACTATCTGTTACGATAGCCTTAACAGTCGCCTTGGGTGAAACTACGGGGTCATTACCGCTGATGTTATCGTTGGAACAGAAAAGAAGGGTAGAGACTGCAAAGGAGATCAGTGCAAACAGTAAAAACCGATTTTTTTCGACATATAACATATATTCCCCCATTGTGTGTGGTTTACCAATGAAGTGCTAATAAAAAAAAGCAGGCATTTAATTAAAAATTTGCTAACCCATATAAATAAGGGCTTAAGTTTGTTCCACCTATATAGTATATAATTAATAATATTTATTTACCAAATAAAAAAAGAAAAGCGGAAATGGTGTTTCCGCTTTTTCATATTCTTCAATCATATTCTTCAGGTGTTAAACCTAATTACTTTTTAGCCTTTTTACTTCCCGATCAAAATCAGAAATATAATTTCTATCTTGAATAACTCTATACTTATCATATTCGCTTTCTGCTTTAAGTTTTGCCTCCAATGCGGAAACTTTACCTTTATCAAGCAAGATTGGGTAATCAGATAATTTTAAAAACTTATCTAAAAATATCACCCAATCTTTCATATTCATCACAATCCTCCTGCTGGCTCTATTTTCGGCAAGGTCTAAATAGGCAGAGACTATTTTTTCAAGTTGCTTAAGATGTTCTTCTTCAAGATAATTTTTTGCGATAGAAATATCAGATTTCAAAATTTTCCCATCGGGTGAATTATTCCATGATTTTAATCCCATATAAATTTTTGCAGCGTCAGCCTCAGTATAAATAATTTCCGCTGCTGTCTTTCCTTGAATAGCCCAATGAAGTTTGTTTTGTGTTGTTGCGAAAAAATCTTTAGTAATCATATCATTCCTATCATAATCAGCAGAAAGAGCATAAATATCAGTGATTTTTTGATAGAACCTTCTTTCACTAAGCCTAATCTCCCTAATTCTTTCAAGCATTTCATCAAAATAATCCTGCCCGAAATGCTTGATTTGCTTCAGCCTTTCATCATCCATAGCAAAACCTTTGATGATATACTCATGCAATATTTCTGTTGCCCATTTTCTAAATTCTGTCGCTCTATGAGAATTTATACGATACCCTACCGCTGTAATTGCCTTTAAATTGTAATATTTTGTTTTATAATTTTTACCATCTGTGGCAGTTGTTTCCAAAATGGAAATAACTGAATTTTCTTGTAACTCATCAGTTTCAAAGATATTTTTTAAATGTTTAGAAATTGCCGGAACATTTACCTCAAAAAGTTCTGCCATTTTCTTCTGTGTAAGCCATAAAGTCTCATTTTGAAAAAACACATCTATATTGACTTTTCCAGTAGAGGTTTGAAAAATAACGAAGTTTGAAAATTTTTCTAATTGTTGATTGTTTTTATCACTATTCATTTTTTATCAGCTTATCAGCCGTTTTAAAAAGTTATGTCTCAAAGTTACTGCTTTAGTTTGCCATTATTTTACTTTTTATTTTTTAAATATTTCTTAAACTGCACACGATGTGCGGTTTTTCTTAAACGGGCAATTTTAAAATAATTCAATTCTCTATCTATAATATACATTTATAATATACATTAATCTTGATTAAGGGCAAGGGATAGTTGCTCTTTGCGATTTGATATATTGGGAGGTTTTTAGAAAGGTCGTGGGGAATATGTTATGGAATAAAAAAGCAATTAGAGGGTTTAATGTGAGTGATAAGAGTTATTTTATATTGCAAATGCGGAAAGGAGGATATTTATTATGAATAGATTTTATAAGATTAACCTTTTTATTATTATTGTGGTACTGTTTTCATTGAGTGCATGGGCTGAAGTCTCTTTGGGGATTAACCTGTCAACATCTCTGAACAGGGAAGTAAAAAAGGAGGAGGTACAACAGGGAGAGCAATACGAGCGTACAACTACGTATGTATTTAATATTTACCCTTCGCTAATCATTGTTCCTACAGGTAAGTTTGAGATTGTGCCTACCTTTGGTTTTACACTCAGGAAGGAAAAAAGGGTAGACGAGGACACGGATGGTGAGGAAAGAGAGAGGTATGACCGAACAGATATCGGTGTCGGAGGTGGCTGCGGCCTGTTCTTCCGGCTTATTAAAAGCAATGTGTTCCGGCTCTCCCTTGGCCCTGATGTGTTTTTTCTGTACTTCAATCCCGAAGGTGGCGAAAATGAAACTATTGATGTTAGCCTCGGCCTGCCGGTGAATGTCGATTTCCTGCTCAGCCAGAGGCTGTTTCTGAGGCTTGGCTCCCGCCTGGTAACGGTACGGTATGTCTTCGAGAACGAAGGTGCTGACGAACACACCAACACCTTTACCTTTTTCGATATTGAGTCAATGCTAGAGGCAAGATTGGGATTTTTCTTTACGTTTTAATATGTTAAGTGATCTGTAGAATATAATAGTATTTGCAGGCAGTTTTTAATTATTCAGTATCATCCCGCTTGAAAAAACAAGCATAAATGCAAGCCATAAATAGAGAAGCACATTATTGAGGATTTGTTCGGAAACTGACTGTACGTCTTCTTTCCCGGCTTTTTCAGCTTTTCTTTTCTCTTTTACATGTATATAAATAGAACGTATTGTCCATATTAAAAGAGCTGCACCGGCAAGTTTAATAAGTATTGCGGGTATATCCATGTCATTTATCCTTTTATTAATTCGTGTTCTTAATCGTAATCGATTTTTTATTGCATTATGACCATGTCCGGGCATGATTGCGAATTATCGACATCCTTCTCAGAAATTCGGTTCTTCCTCCGGTTTATTGGGTTTCTTGTTAACATTGATCTTAAGTGCCCTCAGTCTGCGTGAAGAAATTTCCAGCCCGTTCCATGATACGATAAATTCATAGTAGCCCTCTTCAGGTACGGGAAGGCCGTTAATATTTCCGCCGATTTCAATAACATCCCTGCGGTTTTCCGGCCTGCGGACTTCCCACGGAGGCAGTTTCATGGAAAAGTCGCCGTCCTCTTTTTTAAAGGTAAGCTGTATGGTTCCATTGGTTGCCACATCGGAAAGGGCAATGTAAAC
Organism: Fibrobacterota bacterium; assembly: GCA_030619215.1. Classification (GTDB taxonomy): domain Bacteria; phylum Fibrobacterota; class Chitinivibrionia; order Chitinivibrionales; family JANQEN01; genus JAUXBV01. Next base: position 3,894 of record JAUXBV010000384.1, read on the forward strand.
AGCGCAATTCCCGTGTTTTGAGGGGAAATTCATGCAATTGATAGAGTTAAATGTGCCGGTTAATATGCTTTTTCCCGTATGTGCATCCCGGTAGTAATGGTCGCATATCACCATTGCGAGGACTATTGGTTTCATCGTATTCTTTCTATAGAATAATTATTTAATGCATCAAACGTATTTTTATACCGCCTCTCATAATAAATGTTTTAAATGTGTTGCGGTATTAAGTGCTTCTATAAGAGTTTTGCCCTATTCATAGGGAAAAACTTTTGAGAAGCACTATAAAATATAATTGCTGCGTTGTTATTTTTGTAATTAGGGATTTTTCATTGTACAAGGGATTGTATTATTTATAATGGATATATAAAATGGTATTAACAATTATACTATTTTTGAATTATACCATTTAGTATAATACCATTCAGTATAATACCGAATAGTATAATACCGATTGGTATAATAAGAAAATTTTTATAGAAAGGATTCCAGGTATCCGG
>JAUXBV010000316.1 GCA_030619215.1 Fibrobacterota bacterium
AAGCCTCTCCTGTTTTTAATCCACATATCCTTTCCATAGAATTATGTAGATATTTTTTCATATTGTTGTTACAAAATTTATTAAAACAGGGATATTATAAATACTACTCCCCCATCACCTGCACAAAAACCCTCCTCGAGCGCGGCCTGTTATCATGGTCAATGACAATAATCTGCTGCCAGGTTCCCAGCACAGGCGCTCCCCCTGACACGGGAACGGTCATGGATGGCCCCATAAAGGTTGCTCTGAGGTGGGAAAAGCCGTTATCATCTCCCCAGGTCTCTGAATGGCGTGTATGCAGGGAGCCTGGTATGAATTTCTCGATCTGGTCACGAAAGTCCGCATTGAGAGCCGGCTCAAATTCAGTTGTGGAAATTGAGGCGGTTGAGCCTACCGCATGCACGGTAACAATACCCTCTGATATTTTCGAGTCTTCAATGATATGCCTCACTTCTCCCGTTATATCCTTTATATCCGAATACCCTTTTGTTTGAATGGTAAATTCTTTGCCGTGAACCATGATCAACCTCCTAAAGAAGAAGTAGCTTGTATAGTTTCATAATATTACATGTCTTTAAAAATATTATATATCCCTTGAGGTAATTGCAAAAGTCACCGAAATAGATTCCCGCCTTCGCGGGAATGACTGAAAGTGGCTAAATTGTCATTCCCGTGAAGACGGGAATCCAGTGCACTGTACTTTTGCAATTACCTCCCTTGATATAATTTAACCAAATCATAATATGATTCATAAACCTGGAAATTAAAAATTTTCAGGTATTTGAAAAAAAAGAAACTGTAATTATTTTATAGAAACTTTTTTCAAAATTTTGGTTAACTTATATAAATAGGATATCATAGGATATTGTTGATAAACCTTTATCTGTTTCTCTGAATAACTATGACTGCCACAACCGAACCATTTTATAACGACACAAAAGAGGATATACGCTCACGGGTTGATATAGCCCAGGTTATAGGCAGATATGTGAAACTTAAACCTGCAGGGCAGAACCTTAAAGGCTTATGCCCGTTTCACAAAGAGAAGACTCCTTCGTTCACGGTCAGCCCCTCAAAAGAGGTGTTTCACTGTTTCGGGTGTGGAAAAGGCGGCGACGTCTTTACCTTTCTCATGGAAAAGGAGGGTTTAACCTTCCCGGAAACACTGGAGAGGCTTGCTGATGAGGTTGGCGTTACCATTCGCCCCTTTAAACAGCCTCCCGGAGAACTAAAACAGGATCGGGTTTCAAAAACAGATGCGCTGAAGATACATGCAATTGCGACTCAATACTTTTATGACCAGATGAAAAATAATCAGGAGGCGATTGGCTATTTAAAATCAAGAAAATTGAGCCCTGAGACAGTAAAAGAGTTTCGCCTGGGTTATGCCCCGAACGGGTGGTCGAATCTCGTTAATTATGCAAAATCAAAAAATATTGCTGAAGATAAACTGGTAGCCTGCGGACTTGCAGTCCCCTCTTCAGAGGGAAGTGCGCCCTATGACCGGTTCCGGAACCGTATTATCTTTCCTATTTTCGATCTTACCGGCAGGCCAATCGCTTTCGGCGGCAGAAGCATGGATGAAGAGGCAAAACCAAAATATCTCAACTCGCCCGAAACAAACCTGTACCGTAAAAACAGGATATTATACGGGCTTCACCACGCCCGTGCCAGCATAAAAGAGAAAGGCTTCGTTATTTTCGTCGAAGGGTACATGGACTTTCTGTCCCTCTGTCAGGCAGGTATTAAAAATGTAGTAGCCACCTCAGGCACGGCGCTGACAGAAGAGCACGGCCAGCTTATCCGCAGATTTACGTCAAAAATAGTCCTTGTTTTTGATGGAGACAGTGCAGGGTCCGTTGCTGCGGAGCGGGCGGTATTTACCCTTGCACCGCAAAATCTTGACATGTACGTCTTTATCCTGCCCGAGGGTGAAGATCCGGATACTTATGTAAGTAAATACGGCCCTGATTCTTTCAACAAACAGAGTAATGAAGCTGATGATGAAGTTCAATTTATCATTAACAGAGCAGTGAAAACGTACTCTCCTGAAACTGCTAAAGGTAAATCATCGATTGTAGAACATATCATGCCTCTTATCCAATCAACCACTGATACTATAATAAAGGCAGAACTTATAAAAAGAACTGCGGAAAAGCTCGATATTAAAGAACACCATATTTATGCAAAAATACCACGTAAAAAACAGCGAAGCGCCCAACCCGGGAAGGAGCCTCCAGTCAATGCTGCAGACCATTTCATTGAAACTGAAGAGGGCAGTTTTTTGCATATAATTGTCAAGGAACCCAAACTCATTGAAACCGCACAAAAACACCTATCAACCGAAACTTTTTCCGATCCGTTCATCAAAAAGCTATTTTCATTAATTATAAAGACTTATAAAGAAGACAAATCATTAAAAAATATTATTGACCGTACCGATAATAGTGATATAAAGAAGGCTTTTTCCCTGATGCTGATAAAGGAAATTCCTTCAGACAAACATGAAGAGGATTTGTCCCATAAAGTAAAACGATTCCTCTTGAGATTAAATAAAAAGGAAATGCACGAAAATACCAAAAAAATTCGTAATGAAAACAATCCGGATGCAAAGAAGAAACTATTATATGAACAAAAGGTGCACATCACTCAACGGGGAGATTTAGTTAATAAATGGTAAAAAACAGCGGAAAAAACACTACTTCTCTTGAAAAAAAAGCCGATCGACTGAGAAAACTGGCGAATCTTCAGGGCTTTGTATCGGAAGGCCAGATCAAAGAGGTATCAAGCTCAACCATTGAAATTGTACATCTCCGAAATCTCCTCGAAAAAGAAAAAATACCCATCAACACTTATGTCCGTGAAAGAAAACCAATCCCTATCAGCCACCGGCAGAGATACCCGGCGCCAAGACACAAAGGAATCGCCCATTATACCGATCCTACATGGGTTTATCTTAACAGCGTCGGCCGTGTCCCGCTTCTTTCCCGTGGGCAGGAAGCACAATATGCCAAGCAGATGGAGTATGCACAGGGAAAGCTTTTCAATATGGCTTTTCGCTCCCAGGAGGCCCTTGAAAGCCTTTACCGGATAGGGGACGAGTTTAAGCGCAATATGATAGAATGCATAGATGTTCTTCAGGTGGAGGACGACGACCAAATCAATCTTGAAAAGAATGAAGACCTTAAGAAAAGCTTTCTAAAAACAATTTCCCAGATTAAACGTAAAAATACCCAAATCGAGAAACTTCAAGAAGAATTAAAAACAAGTAAGAGTAAGCAACAAAAACCCGTTCTTCAAAATAAAATCAACGATATTACAGATGCATCGGTTGAGCAGTGCAGGCAACTCAACCTGAATTCCAAACAGGTTCAGTATATTCTTGAAAAAATCAGGGCATCATTAAAGCAGCACTCATATGAAGAGCTATTAAAAAAATTCAACCACTGGGAAGGCATATATAATGACGCCAAATATGCCATCATCGAAGCCAATGTCAGGCTGGTAGTCAGTATTGCGAAAAAATATGTACTCAAAGGAATGGAAATTATTGATATAATCCAGGAAGGTAACCGGGGGCTTATCAAAGCGGTGGAAAACTTTGACTACCGCATGGGTTATAAATTCAGCACCTATGCGACCTGGTGGATACGACAGGCTATTACCCGCGCAATAAATGATAAATCAAAAACAATCCGCATCCCGGCCAACACGTTGGACCTTGTCAATAAGACTATCAGGTATTGCCGTAAATGCGTAACTGAATTCGGATATGAACCGACAACAGAAGAGATCGCAGAAGCCATAGGATGCACCCCGGCAAAGGTTCAGATGGCACTTGAATTTTCAACTGACCCGATATCCCTTGATATGGAAATCGGAGGTGATGGTAACTCTACCATTGGTGAATATATCGAAGATAAGAAAGCTGATGACCCCTCAAAACAGGTATCACTTGGCGGGCTCAGGAAAAATATCTCAAAAGTACTCGAATCGCTCTACCCGAAAGAACGGGAAATTCTCATTATGCGATTTGGACTGGATGACGGCAGAATTAAAACCCTCAAAGAAATAGGCGAGACTTTCAGTATCTCCCGCGAACGCGTACGCCAGATAGAAACCAAGGCCCTCAATAAACTCAAACACCCCAGCCGCACCCGCGATCTAATGGCCTGGAAAGACGATAGAGACGAAACGATTATTGATGATTCGCAAAATTGATAATTATAAATTGAATTATCCCTTAATAAAGGTCTCCTTCAACACGGAATTCAGTTGCGATATACTTTTATATCACTAACCCGTCAACTGCAATGTTATGCTATTTCAGAACCTCTATTCGTCAATTTATCGATATATTTCCTCCTATGAAATCAATTATCAACTTATGTCCACGCAGGAAATCTAATCCTAATAGACCATCGATACCGGCACTTGGTGGCAGGGTATGTGCTAATATAGGAAACTGACTTTGACTTTTTCCCAGCGCATTGATTTGATTCACAGAAATGCGAGGAGCATATTCAACTCCGCTTCCAGTTGTAACTTGTACGCGGTCTGGAGCGAGGGAAGGATCGTATCCCACGGTTGTAAGCGGGGCAGTTTATCATCGTTCCCGTAGCACCTGTGTCAAGCGCCAATCTCAAAACAATACTTCCTGACGGACCAAATACCTCGGAATAAACAATCACAAGACCGGTGTCTGGATCAAACTGGTAACTCATAATACCACCGCCGTGTCTTCAGGCATCTTTCCCGTATAGATTACAGCAGATCTTTTCGGTCGGAGGGAAACTGCCTTACGATATACTTCGTCTCTATCTTTGCTATGATGAAGTACTTTCCCTCCTAAAACGGTAAGATTTTCATCGGTATTAGGGTCAGCAATTAGAACCCATTCCGAATCAAATTGTGATTCAATCTCCTTAATCGTCATTTCTGTTTCCATAGAATGTCTCCTTTTAAGCTTTGTTATTAAAATATATTAACAAACATTTATTGAGTAGAACCCTATAATTTGCTCATAATAGTAATATAAATAGGGCTTGCTGAAAGATGTCTAACTATCATATAAATCAACATGTTACATGTGGCATGATATATATTTAGTGCAAACAAAAACAGT
>JAUXBV010000110.1 GCA_030619215.1 Fibrobacterota bacterium
ATCAATAAAGGCCTTCGCCTTATTTTCCTCTGCCGTATATATAGTACATTTAAGACTTTTCTTTTTATCCATCACAGAGACGACAAACCATTTTTTTGATTCCCGTCTCTTTTGTTTTATTTCAATTTTTCCGATATTATTGAAATAAACAAGTTTATTCCAGGGAATATTATAGCCCTCCAACTGATTGCTTTTTATCATATACATTTTAATATATTTGTCCGTTACTTCTACTTTAATAGGCGCCAGCTCTCCCGGTTGTTCCTGAACAATCTGTTTGATAATTTCCTTTGCCTGATTAGCGTTGTTAACAGTATTGCCGGGTGAATAATGAATCACCTTGGCACATCCTGCTAAAAACAGTAATAATAACACAATGATAATATTTTTCATCTTCATAACCACGTTTCCCCTTATTTACTTATAACAAAGTTCGCGTCAGTTATTCTTTAACTGGTATTGAAACTCTTTTGAGTACTTTCCTTTGGTCAGGATATTCAATATCAATAACACCAAGATAGGTTCCCGGTCCCACATCTCTATTTTGTAAATTCTTCTCTGCCCATAATATGACAATCCTGTTATGCGGCCCGCTCAGCAGGGGAGTCATTGCAATGAGATTGTTGTTATCTTCATATCCGTTACACGAGGCAAGTTCGTTGCCCACAGGATCGAATATCTTGATCCTGCAGGCAACGTTACCCAGAGTATTAAAAGGAACAAAGATATCCGGCTCAAGAATAATAATGGTGCCCCTCGTGATGCTGCTGCCGTTTATCTGCAATTCTACCGGTACAAAATTATTCCAGGGTTCCTTAGGGCCAATAACATAAGGATCTAGTTTAAAAGGAGGCGTCTTTATAATCAGTTCCACCCGTTTATTATCTTCAACCGTTTGAGGATTGCCCAGGTTATCCGCTACATTTTCACGTTCGTTAATCCAGATACTGTCACCTTTTACCGGACTGCTCACGCCCTCTATGCCGGTAACCGTAAATGAGGCTTCGTTTGCACTCTGATCTGTCTTTTGTAATACAAGGTAATACCTGATATCCTGCTGTGTCTTTAACAAAAAGGGTTTGTTTGAATCGATACTATTGAGGTTTTCGGAGAATGTTACAATAAGAGAGTCTGTATCGCCCCGTTTCCCTGCAGAGAACTTGGAAAGATAATAGGTCGCCTTTGTAATAACCGGCGCAGCTTTATCAGCCACAGGATAGGTGACACTGCTGCTGGTAGCGGAATAAGTCAGCGTAAGGTTCATGGTTCCGCTGGTCTTATCCCTGATTTCGCTGCTGTTAAAAGCATTCTGTAAATCCAGCAGAACAGCCTTTTTATCGTTTGACTCATAGGTCGCATCAACATCATTCGCGGATACGTTGATATCTGTCCAGGCAACGTCAAAGGTTATACTGTCGATATTTCTTACGGTATCAACGAATACAGCACGCACCCTGTCAACAACACCGTCTCCATTTATATCATAGTAGTATGCATTTTCAACCGGCACATTGCTGTCAATGAACCTGATCGGCACCGGTGTATTTTCTTCGTGTGCTTTGTTATTCACCTTATCAATAACACTGCCGGTATGCAGGATTTTGAGACTGTCTCCGGGGGCTGGTGCGTCAGTGCCAAGGTCAGTAATGGCAAATTGAATGTATGTTTCGCTGCCAAAGTCAACTACCGCGCCATAAGGCTCGATTTCAATTGATTTACCCTGTGCACTGTTAATCAGGATGAAGGATTTCCCAGCGATATCAGAGACATTGACCGGTTCGGTTATCCTGACGAGGAAAGTGTCATTATCCGGCACATAGCGCTTTATGACACTCGCCTCAGTGAGCAGCGGCCCGATACCGTCGTTCAGGTCGGAACTACGCAATATCTCTGTTTGCAGGGAGTCCAGCCTGACTGTTATGGTGCTTTGTCCCTGAGTCCATACGGGTGCAGCGCTGCCCGGTGCGTATGAGAATGCTATGGTGTTGTTATTGTATTGGTTGCTTTCGTCAATATTTTCCGAGTAGTCGATCTGATTCTGCGGCCAGGAAAAATCCCCTGTTTTGGTATCTATGGAGTCAGTAAAGCTGCCGTCAAAGGTGATGCAGATACTGTCTCCGATTCCATCGCCGTTCTGATCGTAAACAGCGGCATTGTCTATCTGGGGCCAGGGATTAATGCCCCCGAAAGGAATGGCGACGCGCAGAGTGTCAAGCGGCAGCTTGGGATTTCTGAATATTGCCACGATACTGTCCGGTTTCTGATGCTGCAGGGTATTATCGCCGGTATTGGGATTTCCAAGTGTCCGGGAAAATGTATGAGAGAAACAGGAGCCGTTATCCGTAAGTGTAAAATTTTCCTTATCCTGTGAACTTCCCTGAACATGGGTTATCTCTACTTTTACATCCTTATAGCCATACAGCGTGTCAACCTCATATTCAGTAAAGCGGACTTCCAGTTGATCCATGGATTCGTCCGCGCTGGCTATGAGGGTGCCGTTATGATAGAATTCAAGCTTTCTGCCCCACCAGGTTAACTTAACTGAATCTGAAACCGAATTACCTTCATCTATTTCTATGGTATAGTCAATGTAGATTGTTGAATCATACTCTGCTACGACAATGGTGTCCTGACCATCATTGATAATTGAATCTTTCTCAATATGATAAACTATCTCATAATCAAAATCAGTATACTTTCCCTTAAGAGGGAAAAGATCGGCAAATTTAAAACCGGTGCTGTCCCATACGAGCTTAATGCCTTCAAGCCCGTTTACAGTGATCGTGTCATGTGAAATAAATGTTGTAAGAGAGGTGATTATCTCTGATATGATGTCCTTTACGATAAGGTTAACCAGCGAATCTTTATCCATAGCCATATTCCAGAGATTTGTATACTTTTCATTGGATGAAGAGTAATTATTTGTCTTAATATTTTCAGTCATTATCCTCAGATTTTCGAGATGTTGCGGTGCCGCCGGATTATAATAGATGGTAAAGGTGGTCGGCGTATTGATTCCCTGTATATAATCTTCCGGAAATAGATTATCGCAGTGACCGCCATCGGAGAAGAAAATTATGAAATGTTTATCCTTCGGGTGTGGAGAGTGGTTTAAAGCATCTTTTGCCGCATCAAAGGATGCTGTCAGATTTGTCAGTTTACCGGAGCCGGGGAAATTGCTCCCGTTAGGGCCGACCGTGAATGTTGGCCCATACAGGGGAACCCTTCCGCCGCCTATGCCGGTATGCTCTCTTGTTTGAGTATATAATTTCAATACATCTCTACCTTCTTCAGTATACGGTGTTGAGCTGATCAGATCTCCCCATGTGTAATCAGCAACAACAAAAGTCCCCGAATAGGTTTCATCCAAGGTTAATAATTTTAAATAACCGCCTACATAATTCCCGGTCGAAACCTCAACTATCTGCACATCATTCTTCGGATTAAAATAGAGCTCACTGTCGAGATAGACCATACCTACCTTAACCTTGGAATTTCTGTTGTAAATGGAATCGAGTACAATGTCTATCACCTCATACCTAACTCCCTCATGGTCGGTATTATCCGCGTAGTTGGACTGCGAAACATCGACAATGAGCATTATTGAACAGGGATTGCCGGTTGTGATAATTTCACCCGGATCGCCGACATATACATACTCTGACATAGCTACAGTTCTGGTCGGTACAATAAGCGTATCACCATTTAGCTTCTCCGGCAGATCAAGATATTCGAATTTACATACCTCTTCTGCAGATGCAATAGTGCCCAGGCATAATAAGATAATAGGCCACGATAACCATTTCCGAATGTTAAAATATCTCTCTGAAAATGAGAACTGAAAAACCATACAATTACTCCTCAAACAACTTTAAGTTCCACACAAATAACGTTTTATGAAAAAAAATTCTCACCCTTTATTCCTACATTTTCCGTATAGAGGGGGGAAGATGGTAAGAAATAAATTGGGGTTGGGTGAGAATTTTTTATTTATCTTATCATATTGAGCACCAGCTTTTCTTTTAATACTGCCCGTACATGATTTCCCTTTTTCAACCTTATTACAGCCAGGTACATTCCTTCTGCGATTTTATTTCCCCGAATATTCCTGAGATTCCATGAAGGCAGTGTATTAATGCCCGCATCCACCTTCATCCGCCATACAGCCCTGCACCCTCAAATACCGTATTGATATTACCGTCTTGTACCGTAATATCTTTATAGGGGAGATGGAAAGATATGCGTGCGTAAACGCTGAAAACAAAGACGGCAATAAGCAATACATACGCACTTCCCTTTTTAAACATCAAAGGCCCCTCCAGGAAAGTGAATTTTACTGAAAAACAGGAATCTATTTAATCCATAACCTGCTAGGCGGTTAATGAGTAAACCGCAGCAGAATCAAACCTCTATTTTCTGTCGCTAGATACAGCGTGTTGTCACCAACAACAATAGCGTTAATTGTCCCGGCACCCAGAAGCTGCTCCGTGTTTGCACCATCATATATACCGAGAGAATTTCCCAGTTTGACAATGGTTCCGTCAGCATGGGTACCTGCCCATACACTGTTATCTGTATATACTGCAACACTTTTGAAATTATTGCCTGGCAGACCGGCAGTGACAGTATTATAAACGCCCCATAAGCCGGCTTCATTATAGCTGATTACCCCGCTCGGTGTTGCGAGCCAGCTTGTGTTGTTTCTGTCGATCGCTATATCCCATACAATGATGTTCATTGATTGATTACCCAAAACAGGCATGAATTCCCAGTTTTCATCATTATTACCACAGGAAAAGATTCCCACATTTGTTCCATACTTTACAGTTCCCCTGCTGCTCACTGCAACTGCATGAACCTCGGACAGGGGAATGCTGTTAACCATGGAATGAAAATGCCATGTATTATCATCGTACATACAGGCGCCGGTCAGGGTTGCCAGCCACTTGCGCCCTGCCTGTGTATCGATGCCGATATCATTGATATGATCCTCTGTCATGGGATGGGTGATAGCGGTATACACCTGCCAGGTGTTATTCACAATATTGACCAGCCCATCCGCCGTACCAATCCAGATACTTCCGTTGCTATCCTGTGCCAGCGCAAGAACAGAATTGTGGGGCAGTGACGAGTTTGTGGTGTTGAATACACTCCAGCCGGAGCCGTCAAAGGTTACCAGGCCGCTGTCATGGGTTCCAAGCCACAGTACCCCTGATGCATCAACCATTACCGCTACCACATTGTTTTGCGGTAAACCGGAGTTTGTAATCGTATAGGCAGACCAGGATCTTTTAATGCTCACATCTGTGGTATCGCCTTCTGTTATGGAAAACTCTTCGATTATGCGTACCGGCGCATCGGGTGAGTTTATTTCTCCATAATAAATGCCCGGAAGTGTCCCAGCCGGCAAAGAGTCAAAAACCATATTGAGAAAACCGTTATCATATATGAGCCTCTCATCACAGAGGTTTTCATAAAGGATAGTACCGGGAATATAGACATACCCGGAAACCGTATCAACCGTGTCTGGCAGGGTAAACAGCTCAACACCCGCTGCCCGAAGCATAACATTCTGCATGTCAACCGTATCTTTATTAACAATCACTCCGAAAATAAGCAGCCTGGTCCCGCTCACCGTGTTATATGCCTGGAAGTTATAGGTACCTGAATCAACTTCTGAAAAAGCAAAGTTACCTGATGCATCTGTAGCGTTCGTTTTTAGCTGGTCAGCGGGATCCTCAACAGGGTTGTAAAACTCCGGTATTAATGTTACATGCGTGTTTGACACCGGGTTGCCGAGAGTATCAACAACAGTCCCCGCAATAACCCCATTGCCGGTGTCGGTTGTACCGCCAGCTGTCGGGTTCATGCTGCAGCCGGTTACAAGAGCAAGGGTAATAAGTAAAGTGAAAATAGTTCTCATGCCCGTTTGCCCTCCTCTTCTCCCAGGTCATTCACATCAATACTGGCGGGAAAAAGACTGATGTTCAGCTGATATACCCTTGAGCTGTGTTCGTCGCGATTCACTATTGTTTTCACACGGTCTTTAAACGCATCGATCTCAGCGGCCAGCACTTCATAGGTTGCCTGGGAAATGCCGAGGGTAACGCCTGAGATGTGACGCTCCGATTTTTCAAATGTATGAAGCGCGGATTTTGCATGCTCCAGCATAGTTTCGATAAACGATCGAACCGCCATTGAGGTAATGGTATCATCAACGATAAGCGCCCGGTTGCTTTGCACATAGGCGCCGTTTTTCTTTCGCTTGACAAGTCCCAGCTTGAGAAGGAGCTTTACCGCCTTTTTTGCTTCCGGTGAAGTTATTGCAGGATGCACTGCCTTTGCCAGTAATTTATAATTATCCATGAAATCGTACAGGCAGATAAGCTCCCGTATAACTGCCGTATACCACTTGTCAAAATAATCAAACTGGCTGCTTTTCAGAACCGATTCCTTGACAGCATCGCTCATGGAGCGGAGCACTGCATAGTGCTCCTGTTTTTCGTGAGAGGTTTTTGCCTGGTTAAAACGAACCAGATGCCTGAAGTAGACCGATTCTTTCCTGTTGAGCTTGAGCGCATTGCTGAATTTTTCAATTGCAGGCGCGGTAAGATTCCTCTTGCCGTCCATCACGTGTTTCAGGAATGACGGTGAATTGATGCCGGTTTTCTGAGCAAAGAAACGGTATGAGAAATGCCGTGAGCTTTTCTTCTTTTCCGTATAGTAATGCTCAAGAAATTTGCGGTAATCTATAAATTCATATACTGATTTCATAACTACATATAATATAATGATAAATAGTAATAAAAACCGTAATTTCTTTATAAAATGTATACAAAGTGTGTACAAAATACCATTTAACTCATTGATATAAAAGATTATTAGTATTTTATACTATATTTCTTTTATTAAAATGTGTACATTAAGAATTAGATATATTTTTACTATAAAATGAGCTCTTAGAAGACTGGGAATTAGCTAAAGCAAGATTATCATAAAGTAAATAAAATAATATTACAGAAACGGTTCTCCAGGGAACGACGAGATTTTGGTAAAATCACGATTTTTGGTTAAAGTCTTATGACGGCAACGTTTGACAAACGGCAGAAGTGCCGATAGTATTTTTGCCTTTGTTTGTTGGCCGATGTTCTTGAACTGCTCCTTTATTCGTTCTTGCTTAGGTGTGGGATTAGGAGTTAAAAAATACTTTACATAGTTATCATTATTGTACACCGTTTCATCTCTTACTGCCACTACACTGCGCTTACCCGACTTTGGCAAAGAGGTTTTCGTTATCATTTCATCTCGCCGGTTTGACCAGGGCTGAATATTGTTGGAACATTAGGTAGCGGAGGTTTATCACCATATAGGTCTTTGAATGATTGTATGAGCTTTTTCATCCCTTCTTCTAAAGATACTTGAGGTTTATAACCTAATGATTTTAATTTTTCAATACTACTCACTAATCGATAGGTATCCTCTGTTATTTCAGGGTTGGCTTCGATAGATGTTTTTCTGCCAGTGATATTGTCTATCACTTCAACAAGTTGACGCATAGTAGTTTCTGTTCCACTACCTGCATTGTATTGTTCACCGAACTTACCTTTTTCTGCAAGAATAAACATACCCTGTACTACATCATCCACATAAACAAAATCTCGTGTTTTTTTATCAGGGTCACCAATAATAGGTACTTTACCATAGTTAATGTGCCAACTTGCATAGCGAGAAGGCTCTACAAGTGTTGCTTGTATATTTTCACCGGGGCCATAAACGCAAAACGGCCTTATTGATACAACTGGTAACCCCCAAGTACGATAATAGGCTGTTGCTAAGATTTCTACGGCTCTTTTTCCAGCCCCATACGGAATGAAAGGGTCCTTAGGATGTTCTTCTGACATAGGAAATTTTTGTGGTTTTCCATAAACAGAAGCAGAAGAAACATTGACAACTCGTTTAACTTTTGCATTACGGGCAGCATAAAAGATATTCGTTGAGCCAAAAACATTACTATCAAAGTCAACTTCAGGTTGAGTTACAGATAAAGAACCATTGGCGTTCGCACCAATATGGAAGATTAGACTGGGTTTATGTTTCATCACAGCATCATTAACTCTACCTCTATCTTTTAGATCCCCTTTCTCCCAAACAATATGGCCTGATTTAAAAGTTGGTTTATATCTATCAAAAAGGACGATTCTTTTATCTAACCGTATCAGTTCTTCTACTACATGACTTCCAATAAATCCAGAACCACCTGTCACGAATATTGTTTTGTATCTTTTGAGTTTAACCATATTATCACCATTTTTCATATCTTTCCTCATCCAATCTGTTTTATAATGAAAAAGCTCAGCATTCCCCCGTGCCTATTCTTCAAAGGAACAGGTCAAGAATGTTAGCCAACGTTTGCTCCACTCGCCTGTAGTTTTGTGCCTGAAGCCTCACTCCACCCCTTTATAAGCTGCACAAAATTTCAGGCTGGAGCTGTTGGTTGATGTGTCTCCGGCAAGTCC
>JAUXBV010000575.1 GCA_030619215.1 Fibrobacterota bacterium
ATTATTAAAAACTATACCTGAGTAGTTACTTTTAAATAATAATATTCATAATAAAAATGCCGGCATTCAACCGGCATTTTTAAAAAGGTTTATTATAATCTTATTTATCTATTACGGTTTCTTACCTTTAATTACTGCCACCCCAGTATCAGTACCATCACCTGATATAAATTTAATTAATCTGGCATTTCCATGATTGGTCGCCAAAATCACAATATCATTCGCATTAAGACGAAGAAGCTGTACCTTATCTCCAGCAGGAACAAGTGCCCATAACGAATCAACCTGAGCCTGTCTTACAATATTGTCAAAGTTAACTGTGATAGTAGCCATCTGGGTTTCATTCTGGGTTGCCCAATCTTTTGGAGGATGTAGTGCAACTCCAGCTTGTTTTGGTGAATAAAAGACATCAGCGCCGCGCATTCGTGCTTCATTAGAATACCATACATCAATTTCCGCACTATTAGCCGCTGCCTCAGCAACCTTATATACAACCATTGAATCTGCGTCTAAAGACGACCCATAGGTAGAATTATTCCATGAGCCTAGAGTAACTCTAATGGTGTCAAGATCCGGATTAACAGTGCCATTATTAATACCAAAGGTTATACCTTTACTACTTGTAGCGGTTCCTGCTGTTACTTCTATCGTAAGCGTATATGAGCCACTTGGAACAGTATTTTTTGGTGTAATTTTTAAACCTAGATCAGTGTTTAGGTTAATCGTTTCCATTGGCTCAATATCGTTCAGAGTAATATCAAAGTGAGAAGCTGCATTATTACTAATAGTAAACTGAAATGCTGACTCATCAACAGCAGGACTTGCTTCAATCGTACCTTCAATCTGTTTTATAGCATTAACTGTAAGACTATCAAATGTTACTAAAGTAATAGTAACGCTGTCTTCATCACTCACAGGGTCATCAAAACATCCCAAAAAAGAAAAAAGTAACAACCCTGCACATGAGACAACAGCAAGACCTTTTAAAAATGTTAGAGATTTTTGCATTAAAGCCTCCCTTTTTAGTTTGAAATTAATATTCTGATTTTAGAATTTATACTAATATTATATTAAATATAATTATTGTCAAGGTTATTATCCTCTTATGACATTTTTCTAATAAAACATTTTTTACTGAAATAAATACCGGTAAAATAAAAAATAATACCTTCTCGTTTTTGCACCCCCTTTCTAATTAGTTTCTACTTTAAAGCCGGATAAAAAATGAACTTTTTCTGTCCATATTCGACAGCGATATTATTCCATATTTTCTGATCAATAGTACTCCCATCCCGCCCAATAACAGCAGCTTCCATCCGGTGAGCGCCTGGTTCTACCGGTATTCTGGTGATATGAATCGACTTAGGCAGAAAAAAGCACAACCTGGTATCAGCCTTTTCAAGTTGATCGGTAAGAAGGTCTGTGCCGAAATTAACGAACAGGTTAACAAGCGGCTTATCTGTTCTCAATTCCTTTTTGGTTTTTTGGGCCGATATTGTTCTCAAAACAACACGCAAAGCAGTTCGTGCAATAGTTCTTGCATGGTTATCAATGATATCCTTTTCCAGGAGGAGGTCGGTATCTGTTAAAAGCGTGCTTTGAATACTATCATTGGAAAGTGTATCTACGGTTACTTTAAAATGACCGGCCTGCGACTCTCTTATAACAATTGACGGGAGTGCAAATTTTATATGAAAGGTTGTGCCGGAGAGTGTCTCCCCTTCCTCCTCCTTTTTATTCTTCTCTTTCTCAGGAATAGGCGGAGCTGGCAATGCAACGGTAACGGTATCGCCATAAGGATTTCTATAATGTACAATCAGTAAACCATCTACTACATAAGTTCCCCAGAATATTGTCTCTTCCAGAATAGGGCATTCTCCCGAATAGCCGATAAGAATTATTTCGCTCTGTGGATTATTATACAGGCCCGGAATATTCTCCTCACTCCTGCCTGTTTCAAGGTTTAACTCCACTATATCATCTTCCCGCTCATCCTGCAGAAGCTTGTAATAGGCAAGGTCATTAACATCGGCAGGGATCGGTATCGGGCCACTCTGGTATGCTGAAACCGATTTATATAATGAGATTACGCCATTATCATTTTCGTTCTGTGCGTCATATAAGACCGATGAAAGAAAGTGCGCCATTCCATCATCGTTATATTTGTCTTTGCCCTCGTCTTTGGATTTGAAGCGGTCGAACACCAATTGAACCTTTCTCATCTCGACCAGGGCTTCATCATATTCATCTTTTGCAAGGTAATTGAATGCAAGAAACTGGTGCAACAGGATCTGCTCGTATCTTTTTGCGCGGTAGGGCCGCAGGTTATCGTTTGTTAATAGGCTGGCAGCTTCGTTCAGTATTGACCGGGCATACAGCTCATCAAGGGCAGCTTCAGCCTTTTCCAGATGAAAAAGGCTTGAATCATATTGCCCCAGATAATGAAACAGGATACCCAGATCAAACCAGTAGAGAAATTGATTAAGCTTACCGTAGAGGTCGGGAGAATTCCTTATAGATTTGATTGTTTTCTTATATTCCTGTTTGGATGCGCTTTTTGTAAGAAGCTTTTCCCGTTTAACACTTCGCGTGGTACAGGAAAGTATTACAAGTAAGG
>JAUXBV010000412.1 GCA_030619215.1 Fibrobacterota bacterium
GATTAGAGTTATCGGTATAGTTTACGGAAGGAATAAACACAAACTCGAGGCAGAACACTTGGAAATACTATATAAAAAACCTAGTTTCCGGCCAGACACTAAATAATGTTATACTTCCATTATATACTGTAACAAATCATTACGTCATTATATCTAATGGATACAGCCTACCATTTTCACAGTGCTCTCAACTTATGAATATACCGCTTTTCACAAAAAGTACTTTTTTGTTATGGTTTGCCATACATATATTTAGCGAATGTTATAACTGCCTTTGGTTTAAGGACTTCTGCTTATTTAAAGAAAGAACCGAATCATGAAGCGATTTATACTTCCCATACTCATTCTGGTTATTGCGATTGGCGCCTATATACTTCTTTCTTCCATGAAGAAAGAGCAAAAGCGGCACAAACCCGGTCAATTTACCAGGGCTGTTGCAGCGCGGGTTGTTCACCCGGAAATTATCAACCCGACTATTAAAGCAATGGGGCGGGTGCGCAGTTGTGAAGTTGTAGAGTTGACTCCTGAGGTCAGTGGTATTGTACTTCAGCAGAACTTTCGCTTGCGTAAAGGCGACTCGTTTCGTAAAGGCCGGACCCTGTTTAAAATAGACCCGCGACTGGCCTCAAACAGTTACAAAACAATGATCAGCGACCAGCAGAATGCACTGGCTTCCCTGCTTCCGGACCTGAAAAGCGATATTCCGGATGCTTTTGAACGATGGAATAGTTTCTTTACCTCTCTTTCTCACGATCAGTCACTGCCGCCTCTTCCATCTGCAGAAAATGACAGGGAGAAATTGTTTGTGTCACGGTTCAATATTTACAAACTCTATTTTCTTGCAAAAAATCAGTATGTAACATTGTCAAAACATACCCTTAAAGCGCCCTTCACAGGGACAGTGAGTGAATCAAAGATATTTCCCGCGTCAATGGTGCGCGCGGGAGTGGGCGTTGCAACGCTGGTGCGTACCGACAATATGGAAATCGAGCTGCCGCTTACCTCTGTTGAGGCATCCTTTGTCAAAAAAGGAATGGCCGCCATGATCGCTACCGATGATATGCGGGAGCCGATTAAGGGAACTGTCCACAGGATGGGCGGAAACCTCGACGAGCGCATGCAAACCGTATCGGTTTTCGTGCGTGTCAAAAACGGTTCACCGAACAATCTTCTCGACGGTGCGTTTGCCACGGTTTTTCTTAAGGGAGAGCCGATCACGCAGGCTTTTGCCGTTGCACGTAAAGCAGTGCATGACAGAAACAGGGTATATACCATCAACAAAGGCCTGTTGGAGGAAAAGGAAATTACGGTAGCCTATAATGGAATCGATACGGCTTATGTATCCGGTGGTTTAAATGACTTGGATACACTGGTTATCGAGGTGCTGCAGGATGCTGTGGTGGGTATGGCTGTACAGCCGGTTATCGATGGTAAGGTTATTGGCAGCCGGAAGAAAGGAAGCGGTTCGGGGAAGACAAAATCGAAAGAATAGTAGCAATGTATTAATGTGAATAGCTGACATGAAAGCCTGGATACCCGTTTTCACGGGTATGACATATTACCTATCGAAGTACTATTGTCATTCCCGCGAAGGCGGGAATCCAGACCCACGTGCCCAGCAAATCATAAAAAGGACTACTAATCTAGATAAAAACTTATTAATAATGAAAAAAATAATAACCTACTTCATAAAATACCCGGTATGGGCGAACACGCTCATGTTTTGCGTGCTTATTACCGGTTATCTGGCAATGAAAAACATGAACACCTCTTTTTTCCCCGAGGTGGAAACGAATAGAATTACCATAAGCATTGTCTACCCCGGCACATCACCCGAAGAGATCGAGGAATCGCTCGTTTTAAAAATAGAGAATAACCTGAAAGGCACTCCCGGTATTGACCGCACCACATCAATATCACGGGAAAATAACGCCAGAGTAACGGTTGAAGTTCTTGACAACTATGATGCTGACGAGGTGTATGATGATGTCAAGAATGCGGTTGACCGGGTAACCCCCTACCCCAGCGGTGCGGAGAAACCGATAATAAAAGTATCTAAATTCCGCTCGCGCACCATCACAATTGCTCTTTACGGTAATGCTGAACTGTGGGCGCTCAAGGAACGGGCAGTGGCGTTACGGGATGACCTTCTTGCAAAGGACGGTATCTCCCAGGTCACCCTTGCCGGTATACCAAACCGTGAAATTGCAGTGACCCTGTCCGAAGAGAACCTTCGCCGGTACGGCTTGAGCTTTACAGAAGTGTCCTCAGCAATTGCATCGGCAAATGTTGATATATCCGGAGGGTCAATCAAAACACCCGATGAAAAACTGCTTATCCGCTCCTACGAGAGAAGAGATTTTGCCTATGAAGTCCGTTCCATTGTGGTGCGCACCTCTCCCAACGGCACGACCATACGGGTCGGTGATGTTGCACAGATCAAAGAGCAGTGGGAGGACTCCCCCAATGCAACCTTTTATAACGGCCAGCGGGCGGTTTTAATAAATATTGATAAAACACTGGAAGAGGATATCATTGAAATCTCCAAGATAGTACAGGAATATGTCCCGGTATTTACCGCAAAGCATCCGGAGATATCGCTCAAAATCGTTTCCGACAGGTCGGAACATTTACGCCAGAGAATTAAGCTTTTGGTAAGAAACGGCATGATCGGATTTGTCCTTGTGGTGCTGGTGCTCAGCTTTTTTCTCAATGTACGCATGGCATTCTGGGTTGCCATTGGCATACCCATATCATTTGCAGGTATGTTCATTATTGCCAATCTCTGGGGTATCACCATTAATGTTATATCCCTGATGGGCATGATCATTGTCGTTGGTATTCTCGTTGATGATGCGATTGTCGTTGCGGAAAACATCTATCAGAAGTCAGAGAAGGGTATGAGCGCTACCAAGGCCGCCGTTACAGGATTGTTTGAGGTAATTGCACCGGTTTTTACTGCGGTAACCACCACCATATTCGCCTTTATCCCCTTCTTCTTTTTCCTGGGAACCATGGGACGGATTATTTATCAGCTTGCACTGGTAGTCATCGGTGCCCTGATTTTTTCCCTGGTTGAATCGTTTCTTATACTTCCTGCCCACCTTGCTCACTCAAAAGGGCTTTCACAAGAGGGAAGTGTCAGCAGTATCCGGTCGCGGTTTGAAGGGATGTATCGATGGCTCACCGGCAAGGTATACGGCCCCGCACTTCGCTGGGCTCTCAATAATTGCGCAACGGTTATAGCGATAGCTATCGGTTTCATTATACTTACACTTGGCCTGCTTCGAGGTCAAATTGTAGAAGTCTCCAATTTTCCTGCCATTGACCGCAATAATGTCACTTTGAGTTTAACTATGACAACCGGTACACGCGAACAGGTAACCGATTCAATCCTGCAGCAGATCGAGGAAAAAATCTGGAAGGCAAATGAACGATTAAAAAATCAACGTAAAGACAAAGAAGACGTGATCCTCTCAATTCAGCGTGAGATTGGCAGTAACAGGCTTGGTGATGCAGGCGGCCATGCAGGCTCTCTTCGGATAGAGCTTCTCGAAGGCGGTAAACGAAAAATGTGGTACTATAAGGTCGCGGAGCTTTTGAGAAAAGAAATAGGGACTATCCCGGGCAGCCAGAAATTATCATTCAGCGGCGGCCACTGGGGAAAAGCTATCAACATTTCACTGCTGAGTAATGATCTTGATCAACTTGACAAAGCAAAGAAACTGCTTAAGGATAAACTGGCGGAATACCCGACACTCACTGATATAACCGATTCGGATATTGAGGGATGGCGTGAAGTCAGAATCAAGTTAAAACCTGCTGCCTACATGGCAGGCCTGACGATTTCAGACATTGCAGGGCAGGTGCGCCAGGGCTTTTTCGGTAAGCAAGTCCAGCGTTTCCAGCGGGGTGAAGATGAAATACGTGTCTGGGTCAGGTATACTGACGAGGACCGCACGTCCCTCGGGAAACTGGAAAATATGTACATCCGCGGGAAAAACGGATCGAATTACCCGCTCTCCGCTGTTGCTGACTATAAGATTGAGCGGGGACGGGTTACCATAGCTCACCTTGACGGGAGAAGAGAGGTGCGGGTCGAAGCCGACCTGGTCGATCCTGAAA
>JAUXBV010000093.1 GCA_030619215.1 Fibrobacterota bacterium
AACAAAAAAGTGTCTTGTGATTGGCGCCGGGGTAAGCGGCATTCAGGCAGCTCTGGATATCGCAGACGCCGGATATGAAGTATTCCTCGTGGAGAAGAGCGCAACAATCGGCGGGCATATGTCACAGCTTTCCGAGACATTCCCGACTCTTGACTGTTCACAGTGCATACTCACGCCGAAAATGGTAGCTGTTTCGCGCCATCCGAAGATTCACCTGCTCACCTACAGTGAAGTCGTCGATGTAAAGGGATATGTCGGCAACTTCCGCGTTAAGATAATGAAAAAGCCTCGATACGTAACTGACGATTGCAACCTCTGTGGAGACTGTGTCAAGGCCTGCCCCGAGGTCACCATCAATGAATACGACTGCGGGCTCACTTTGCGCAAGGCAATATATATTCCCTTTCCGCAGGCGGTCCCGGCAAAATATGTTCTTGATACGGAATCATGCCTGGGTATAAACCCTCTGAGATGTGAAAAATGCAGGGAAGTATGTGATGCAAAGGCAATTGATTATGATATGCAGCCGGAGATACTTGAAGAGGACATAGGATCAATCGTTGTGGCCACAGGCTATGACCTGTATCCAATCAGTAAAATACCCGAGTATGGGTACGACAAATATGAAGATGTGATTGACGGGCTGCAGTTTGAACGCCTGCTGTCTGCATCCGGACCTACAAAGGGTGAGGTAAGAAGGCCTTCGGACGGCAAGGTTCCCAAAGAGGTTGTTTTTATCCAATGTGTCGGCTCCCGCGATCCTGAAAACCACTTTCCTTACTGCTCAAAGATTTGCTGCATGTACACCGGCAAACATGCAATGCTGTACAAGCATCATGTCCCGGACGGAAACGCCTACGTTTTCTACATGGATATCCGTGCAGGGGGAAAGGATTACGAGGAGTTCATACAGCGGGCTACCGAAGATGACCGCGTCATGTACATCCGGGGCAGAGTCTCAAAGATATTCAGGGAAGACGACAAAATAACAGTATGGGGTGTTGATACGCTTGCCGGCAAAAAGGTTGAGATAGCCGCTGATCTGGTAGTGCTGGCAACCGCCATTGTGCCTCGCCAGGAAACAATAGAGCTTGCAAAGATGCTCAGAATTCAAATGGGTGCTGACAATTTCCTTAAGGAAGCCCATCCGAAGCTGAGGCCCGTGGAAACGCTCTCCGCGGGAATCTACCTGGCAGGTGCGGCCCAGGCTCCGAAAGACATTCCGGAAGCGGTTGCACAGGCCAGCGGCGCTGCGGGTAAAGTGGCTGGATTATTATCCTCCGATGAGTTAACCCATGATCCTTCTGTTGTCCGGATCAATGAGAATGAGTGTAACGGGTGTGGTATATGTATAGATATCTGCCCCTATGAAGCACTCAGCCTTGATGAAGATAAAAATATTGCTGTTGTTAACGAAATACTATGCGAGGGCTGCGGTAGTTGTGCTGCGGCATGCCCATCCGGCGCATCGCAGTTGAGAAACCTGACGGATGTACAGATCGTTAAGATGTTAAGGGAGATGATATGAGCTTTGAGCCCAATATAGTGGCATTCCTTTGTAAATGGTGTTCCTCTGCGGGAGCTGACCTGGCAGGTGTAAGCAGGCTGGAGTATAAACCTAACGTTATACCGATACAGGTAAAATGCTCGGGCAGGGTAAATCCTTTATACATCCTGAAAGCACTGAAGGAAGGCGCTGACGGTGTACTCGTATCCGGCTGCCATCCGGGTGACTGCCACTACGTAAAGGGAAACATGTATGCCCGCCGGCGTTTTGCAATACTTCGGAAATTACTGGAGTACATCGGTATAGAGCCTGAGCGCTTTCAGGTCTCGTGGATTTCCGCATCCGAGGGTACCAAGTTTGCGCAGGTAATTGATGAGGTAACGGAGAGCATCAGGGCTCTGGGCCCGCAAAAAAAGCTAACAAAGGTTGGATTTGATGAGTGATATTGAGGGAAACATACAAGCAAAAGCAAAAAAGCTTCTTAAGGATGGCACGATAAAATATTTCATCGGTTATGAGAACGGAAGCGATCCATTACATACAACTCCCTGCTTTATAAAGAAAGCCGAAGATGTTGATAAAATAGTATGGAATCCTTTGTGCGTAAACAACCTGGCCGGCTATTTGACCCATGACAAAAAGAGAGAATTAAAAAAGGGTGAAGAGGAAGATAAAAAACCGATTGGAATACTTGTTAAGGGGTGTGATTCAAAATCTCTGGTACAATTATTAAGCGAGCACAGAATAGAAAAGGATGAGGTAATAATATTCGGTGTACCTTGCGATGGTGTAATAGACCCCAAAAAACTGGAAAAAGTATTGAAGGATAAAAACCTATCTGTAAATACAATAGATTCATTAACCATTCAGCATGATGGAAAGAATTATACCGTAAAAGTTAATGGAAAAAAATATTCATTTCCTAAAGATAAAATTGAGATGAGCAAATGCAGCGATTGTACACAGCCAAATCCGATTATTTCAGATGAGACCTTTGGGGAAAAGGTGAAAAAGAGCGATAAGAAGGATTATAAAACAGTGGAAGAGATAGAAGCACTTCCCTTAGCAAAAAGATGGAAATTCTGGTCGGATCAATTCGCAAAATGTATCCGATGCTCTGCATGCAGAAATGTATGCCCCGTATGCTATTGTAAAGAGTGTGTTGTTGACTCCGCTGATCTTGTTATCACACCGCAGACCACTTCTTCTGAAAAAGCAAACAAGATGCCCTGGCTGGAAAAGAATGTTGATCCGGCAGAAAACATGTTCTTTCA
Source organism: Fibrobacterota bacterium (assembly GCA_030619215.1). Classification (GTDB taxonomy): domain Bacteria; phylum Fibrobacterota; class Chitinivibrionia; order Chitinivibrionales; family JANQEN01; genus JAUXBV01. Next base: position 2,782 of record JAUXBV010000093.1, read on the forward strand.
CCTGACAAGAATGATGCATATGGCGGGAAGGTGTATCAACTGCGGTGAGTGTGAACGCGCCTGCCCTATGAATATACCGCTCAGCCTGTTGACAAAGAAACTGGAAAAAGAGGTAAAAGAGATGTTTGATTATGAAGCCGGCATAGATGTAGAGGCAAAGCCGCTTTTATCGATTTTTGAGGAGGATGACCCTGGTGACTTCATCAAATAGCTTCAAAGCTGAAAATTTTGTTATTAAGAAAGAGGATGTAGCACAATTCCTGAAAGGATTGTCCGATTATACAATTTATGCACCGGTGCAGGAAGAGGATACCGTTCTCTTCAAGGTAATACAAAATCCGGATAAGATTGCGCTTCATATTACAAACACTGTGAAATCACCGAAATTTGTAGTTCTGCCTCAGACTGAAACCATGCTGAAAGTTACAAAGGGTAAAGAAAACAGCATTAAAATCGATGAGCCGGTTTTGGATGAGAAAAACATACTATTTGGTATCAGGCCTTGCGACGCCAGGGGTATCGCGATCCTTGACAAGGTGTTTTCCGGTGATTATAAAGACCCCTACTATGTAAAAAGAAGAGCCAATACCATAATGATTGGGCTTGCCTGTACCGACCCTCACAGGAACTGCTTCTGTACCTCCGTTGGCGGTGCGCCGGATTCAACAGACGGCCTTGACATGCTCTGGACTGATATCGGGGACTTGTATTTTGTCACAGTTCTTACTAAAAAAGGTATGAAGCTGGTAAAAGAAACCGTCATCTTTTCCAAAGCAACAAGTGAAAATACCAGGGTTATGAATAAAGTACATAAAACCGCACATGAGAAAATTACGGAAAAACTGAATGCAGATGCTTTACCGAAGAAACTTGAAAACCTTTTTGAGGATAAATACTGGGACGAAGTATCCATGAAATGCCTCGGCTGCGGGAGCTGCACCTACCTTTGCCCGACCTGCTACTGCTTTGATATAAATGATATTGAATACCGGGATAAGGTAAAAAGGGTAAGAACATGGGACTCCTGCCAGTTTTCCAGCTATACTATTCATACATCGGGGCATAATCCAAGGCCGAATAAAGAAAACAGAATGAGAAACAGAGTTTATCATAAATATAAATATCATCATGATAATTATAACGAGCTTGGATGCGTCGGCTGCGGCAGGTGTATAACCTATTGCCCGGTTGACATGAACCTGAAGGCAACAATCAAAGAACTGGCAGAAAAATAGATATGGAAAATAATCCTTATAAGCCCGAGATTGCAGTAATCGAAAAGATACGCGAAGAAACCACGGGCCCCCGGGCTATCAAGACATTCACCGTCTCCTTTCAGGACGAAAAGGTAAAAAAGAGCTTCACCTATAAATCCGGCCAAACTGCAATGCTCTCTGTTTTCGGTAAAGGCGAGTGCATGATCTGTATCACCTCGACGCCGACAAAAAAGGGTTTCCTGGAGTTCAGTGTCATGTTGCAGGGGAAGGTTACCTCTGCCCTTCACGCACTGAAAGTGGGTGATACAATCGGGGTTCGCGGCCCTTATGGAAATGATTTTCCTCTGGATAAATGGAAGGGGAAGAATTTGCTGTTCATCGGCGGCGGTATCGGCCAGGCGCCGCTACGCTCCGTATACCTGAATGCCCTGGATAACCGGAAGGATTACGGTGATATCACCCTTATTTACGGAGCGAGAACGTTGAGCGACCTTGCCTACAAAGAGGAGATGTTTGAGCTGGAAAAGAGAGACGACGTCAATGTCTTTCTCTGCCTGGACTGGAAATTCGGCAAAGATGGGATAATTGACGAAGAGGCGGAGGAAGGCTGGGTTACCATAAACAGGAAAGAGCCTGCAAAAACAAAGCCCCGGAAAGGGACAAGCAGGTTTACCGGTTTCGTTCCGGAGGTTGTCACGGCAGTGAAGCCTTCTCCTGAAAATGCAATAGCCGTTAGCTGCGGCCCTCCCATTATGATTAAATATGCCGTGGCAAACCTGAAAACGCTCGGCTTTAAAGATGATCAGATATATACAACCCTTGAAATGCGCATGAAATGCGGCATTGGAAAATGCGGAAGGTGTAACATCGGCAGTATTTACGTATGCAAAGACGGGCCGGTGTTCTCCATGTCACAATTGGAAAAAATACCAAAGGAATATTAATAATGTATCTCAAACTTTCGGTCAAAAATACAGAGAGTGACTTCGTAAAAAAGATTGAAGAGATCAGCGGGGAAAACCTCATGAAATGCAATCAGTGCGGTAAATGCTCCGCAGGCTGCCCGTCTGTTTCCAGGATGGAATCTCTTCCCAATCAGGTAATACGACGGGTACAACTGGGCGACGAAAGCGTTCTGGAGGATGATACCATCTGGCTCTGCGCTTCATGTTTCACCTGTGCCGTTCGCTGCCCCAAGGGCGTTGACCTGTCAAAAGTCATGGAGGCGCTGCGGCTTTTAACCCTGAGAAAAAATGTTAACTATACACAGATAGAGAAAATACCCAGGGATGAGCTGGAAGTACTCCCGCCCATTGCACTGGTAAGTAACTTTCGCAAAATGACGAGTTGAGGTGATTGATGAAAATTCCCTATTATCCAGGCTGCACGCTGAAAGCTCAGGGATTAGGATTTGAGACTTCCGCCATAGCGTCCGCCAAGGCTGTTGATATAGAAATGATGGAGCTTCAGCGGTGGAACTGCTGCGGTACTGTTTTCTCTCTGGCAAGCGACGATTTAATGCACTATATTGCACCGATCCGTAATTTCATTCGCGTTCAGGAAGCGGGATACGACAAAGTGGTAACGCTCTGCTCAATGTGCTACAACACGATGAAGCGTGCGAATTTACTGGTAAAAAATGATAGTGAGAAATTAAAAACATTAAATGATTTCATGTACCGCGAAGAAGATTATAAGGGAAATGTAGAAATAGTTCACCTTTTAGAGCTTCTCAGGGATGAAATTGGTTTTGAAACTATTTCAAAGAAAGTGATAAGAAAATTCAACGAACTTAAAGTGGCCCCCTATTATGGCTGCATGCTTACCAGGCCCAAAGAAGTTGGCATTGACGACTGGGAAGAGCCCCAGATAATGGAAAATCTTATAACGGCTCTGGGTGCTGAAGTTGTTGATGATCCTATGCGTGGCGAATGCTGCGGCGCTTATCATACGGTAAACTCAAAGGATCTGGTTGCAGAGCGTACGCGTATGATCGTTACTTCTGCAAAAAACAGGGGTGCTGATATCATTGTACTGAGCTGCCCTCTGTGCGAGTTTAACCTTGGCACAAGGCAAAAAGATACTATTGAGATATATAGCGATTTTTCCGGCATACCGGTTCTCTATTTTACCCAGCTTATGGCTCTTGCACTTGGGATGGGAAAAGAGGTCTGCCGGTTTGACCTGCACTATGTTGATCCACGCCCCTTATTAATAGAAAAAGGGATTATTGAAGAAGGAGAAGAGAAAAATGCCAGATAAGGTAAAGACAAAAATGATCCGTGTACACATAATGGGAAAAGAGCACCTTGTACCCGAGGGCTTGACAATAATGAAGGCCATGGAGTATGCGGGTTACCGTTTTATACGCGGCGCAGGATGCCGTGCGGGTTTCTGCGGAGCATGCGGCACTGTTTACCGGTTAAAAGGTGACTATAAGCTCTATTTTGAATTAGCATGCCAGAGCGCTGCTATTGACGGCATGAGCCTTACACAACTGCCCTTTGTTCCTGCCAATAAAGCGACTTATACGGTTCGACTGATTAAAGAGACCGGCAATCCCATTCTTAAATTTTATCCCGAAGTTGCACGGTGTGTAAGCTGTAATACCTGTACAAAAGCATGTCCCCAACAACTCGAAGTTATGGACTATATCCAGGCAGCGCTGAAAAATGATATTGAAAAAGCTGCAAAACTCTCTTTTGACTGCATACAGTGCGGCCTTTGTGCTATACGATGCCCCGCAGAAATAGCTCAATATCACGTTGGACAGCTTGCAAGAAGAGTCTATGGAAAATTTGTAAAAAAATCGAACCAGCTAAACAAACGGTTGAATGAAACCAATAAAGGAAAATTTAATTCAGAGCTTGATGAGTTGATGAAAATGGATAAAGCTGCTATAAAACAGAAATATACCGAACGCGATTTAGAGTCTCTGGCAAAAAAGAAGTAGGAGAGAAAATTTATGGAAATAATTAACGGTTACCCGGATTACATGAGAGAATCCATTAACGAAGTTGTAAAAACGCGGCAGGCACGCCTGAAAAAAACCTTTACACCGATGACTATGGATGAACGTAAGCAGGTTTTGGATAAATTCCATCCCGATTACAAAGCTGAGGGTAAAAGGTCTCTCGCTATCGGCCCGAATAAAGGCAAGGTTACCTTAAGTGAAGTTGCCGACCTTTTAGAGGCGCACCCGATTATATCCCCTAAGGACATCAATCTCTCGCAAATTGATTATGATGTGGATGTGCTGATAATTGGCGGAGGCGGAGCAGGTACGGTTGCGGCTTTATGGGCAAGTAACAACGGTACTCCCGTGGACAAAATACTCATAGTTACCAAGCTTCGGCACGGCGACAGCAATTCCATGATGGCCCAGGGAGGCATACAGGCTGCTGACAGGCCGCAGGACAGCCCTGTAAAACATTACCTGGACACCTATGGCGGCGGGCATTTTTCAAACAAGCCGGAACTTGTCAGAAGACTGGTTACAGAGGCCCCGTCTATTATTAGATGGCATGTAACACGCGGTGTGCTGTATGACCGGGATGAGAATGGTGATTTCATGGAGCTCTCCGGAGGCGGGACTTCAAGAGACCGGCTGCATGCTGCAAAAGATTATACCGGGATGGAAATCCTGAGGTGCCTCAGGGACGTTTCCAGAAATAGAAAAATTCCTGTCCTGGAGTTTACCTCTGTGGTTGAACTATTAACGGACGGAGACAGAGTAACAGGCGCAGTACTATATAATATGGAAAACGAACAGTATTCCATAATCCGTGCCAGGGCTACGATACTTGCAACCGGCGGATTCGGCAGGCTGCATGTGCAGAACTTTGCAACCACCAATCACTATGGCGCCACTGCTGACGGTCTTGTACTTGCCTACCATGTCGGAGCTACACTCAGAGATATGGATACTGCCCAGTATCATCCCACCGGTGCAGCGTATCCGGAACAGCTTGTCGGACTTTTAATCACTGAAAAGGTACGTGGAATGGGTGCGCAGCCCCTCAATATCGACGGTAAAACATTCGTGTTCCCCCTGGAGCCCAGAGATGTTGAGGCCGCAGCTTTTATCAGAGAGTGTTATGGAAGAAAGAAGGGTATGGTTACATCTACGGGTATGAGCGGAATATGGCTCGACTCACCGATGATTGAAATTTTACGCGGTGAGGGTGCCATAGAGAAGAACCTGGGCGCAATGCACCGGATGTTTCAGAGGTTTGGTATTGACATGCGAAAAGATCCGGTACTTGTATTCCCGACCCTGCACTATCAGAATGGCGGGGTGGAAATTGACGTGGAAGCACTAACCAGTGTTGAAGGCCTGTTTGCCGGCGGAGAAGTTGAGGGAGGTGTGCATGGAAAGAACCGCCTGATGGGCAATTCCCTCCTCGACTATAATGTGTTCGGAAGGGCTGCCGGTATATCAGCCTCTGAATATGCAAAGAAGACAAAACCGGGAAAATTATCCCTCAAGCATCTGGAAAAATATGAGAAGAGCCTGAAAGATGCCGGTATAAAAACTAAAAGAAGAGCGCCTATACTCCTGCCGGAGTATAGAGGTAAAGAGGCGCTATCAAGATCTATCGATATAGACAAGGTGGTATATGCATGAAACTTTATGAATTTATGGCAAAGGATATATACAGAAAATACGGGCTTCCAACCCCCCAGGGAGTTGTCGTTTCCAACGCAAACGAGGTTGAGGAAAAAGCAGACCGAATTAAATTTCCCATTGCAGCGAAATCACAGGTTCTGACCGGCGGCAGGGGTAAAGCAGGCGGAATCAAATTTGCGGAAAATATTGAAGAGTGCAAACAGATAGTCAATGAGCTGATCGGCTTTGAGATCAAAGGTATCAAAGTAGAGAAAGTGCTTATTGAGCAGAAACTGGATATTGCCGAGGAGTTCTATTTCGGTGTTACCCTTGACAGAACTGCCCGATGCCCGGTGGTTATCGTCAGTGCAAGCGGTGGTGTGAACATTGAGGAAGTGGCAAAGG